>CAZTIJ010000224.1:0-3652 GCA_964613365.1 uncultured Clostridiaceae bacterium
TGGATAATATTCGTGACTGGTGCATTTCCCGACAACTTTGGTGGGGACATCGGATACCGGCCTACTACTGTGGGAACTGTGATGAGATCATGGTCTCCAAGGATTTCCCGAATCATTGTAACAATTGTGGATCCAAGGATGTTGTTCAGGATCCCGCTGTTCTTGATACATGGTTTAGTTCCGCTCTGTGGCCTTTTTCCACCCTTGGGTGGCCGGAGAAAACCAAAGAATTAGAGAAGTTTTACCCTACGGACGTTTTAGTAACCGGGTATGATATAATTTTCTTCTGGGTGGTGCGAATGGCTTTTTCTGGCTTGGAGTTTATGGATGAAATTCCCTTTAAATATGTGCTGGTTCACGGGTTGGTTCGAGATGCCGCAGGTCGGAAAATGAGTAAATCTTTAGGAAACGGAATAGATCCCATGGAAGCCATCGAAGAGTATGGAGCGGATGCCCTTCGCTTTACTTTAATTACCGGTAATACTCCGGGGAATGATATGCGGTTTCATCTTGAACGTCTGGAATCCAGTAGGAATTTTGCTAATAAATTATGGAATGCTACCCGTTTTGTATTAATGAATACAGATGATGCTTCGGCGGACTATAAGGAAGTCAAAAATCACTTGAATACCACGGACTATTGGATTATTTCACGTTTCAACCAGGTAACGAAAGAGGTTACCGAAAATATGGATCGTTTTGAATTAGGCATTGCATTGCAAAAGATTTATGACTTTGTTTGGAATGAGTATTGTGACTGGTATATTGAGTTTTCTAAGTCCAGATTGTACGGTGAAAACCTTGAAGAAAAAAGAGCGGCACAGTACACGTTGAATCATATTCTAGAAAACATCCTTAAAATTCTACATCCTTATATGCCTTTTATTACGGAGGAGATTTGGCAAAACATTAAGGACGACGATACCAGCGTTATTGTTGCCCCATGGCCTGCGTATAGGGAATCTGCTCATTTCCCGAAAGAGGAGAAAGAAATCAGTCTAGTAATGGACATAATAAAGAATCTTCGAAACATCCGAAGTGATATGAATGTGGTGCCTTCAAGGAAAGCGAAATTAATGGTGCTTACGGAGGATAATAATAAGAAGGGGATTATTAACACTCATCTCCCCTATCTGAAGTCCTTGGCTGGGGTATCGGAAACGGAGTTCCTTGAGAATTCAGATTCAGTACCGGATGATGCAATTTCTGCGGTTGTTGAAGGGGTGGATTTGTTCATACCCTTAGAGGATCTCTTAGATATTGACAAGGAACTGAACCGTTTGGCGGATGAGAAGAAAAAATATCAGAAGGAAGTAAAACGAGCCGAGGGTAAATTACAAAATAAAGGATTTATCAACAAAGCTCCCGAAAGCTTAGTTAAGGAAGAGGAAGAAAAGCTTGAAAAATACCGCAAGATGTTAAGAACCATCGACGAAAGACTAAATCAACTGCAAAATCGCACTTAGCTTTTAAGGTATAGCTCTAGAGAAATTGTGTAAGTCAGGGCGTTACGCCCTGACTTACTTATCGAGGAATAATGTATACAGTTCCTCTGAAAGGCTATGATGATTTTTGTTCCAGCGGTCTATGATTTTTTCTGACTCTTGAAGCGTTGGAACTTGAAGTTTTAAGAAAAGTTCTTCCACTCCATTTTTCACAATTCCTAATTTCAATAGGTAAGACCCGTTTTGAAGTTTTTCTTTTTTAGATAAGATCTTAATGTTTTCTTGTAAAGCCTGCTTTCGATTTTCGATTAATTGTTTGAAACTTCTTAGTTTGTTATTTGGTATTCGGTTTTTAAAATAAGTTAAGGTATTCTTTCCTTCAGAGGTCAGAATAAGCTTTTTGCCCTCCTCGCCTGTGATTTTTTCTTTAACAAATTGGGATTTCTTTAATTCGGATATCAGTTGTTGTACCGTGAAATAATCCATAACTCCGTGATCAAGAATTAGGTCGATCACTTGTCTTTGATAGGCTTCGCCCTTTACTTCCGATAACAAATAGAGCAATAGCAATTTATTTTCTGCTTGGTTTTCACCGCTGCTAAACATTTTATCACCTCGTTATTTTTTCTTTCTTTACTATAGTAATCGATTTTTAGCTTTTTTTAAAGAGGTTTGTCGGATTACTTATAGTTGATTTTTCTCGAAGGGTAGGTTATATTAGTAAAAAGTAGAATACCTACCGATAAAATGAAACGGTATGTTTTGGCATATCCACATGGATAAATAGCAAGGGGGCCGGCTTTGCAGAACAAAGTACATTAGGGCTTAAAGAAGGGCTTAACTGATTGACAAAAATGAAGACATAATTAAAAGGGGTGCAAACATGATCAAAAAAGCAATTTTATTTATGGCGATGATTTTAATTATTGCAGTGACTTTCATAGGTTGCGGGCAGGAGAATGACCAAGAAGTTAGGGAACATGAACATACACAGGAAGAAGAGGTGAGCTCTTCAGAAGAAGAATCCCTGGATGAGAAAGGGCAGGAGGAATCTTCCGAAGAAAAGAAAGAAAAAGAGCCGATTGAAAAACAAGTAGATCCTGCTTCGGTCAATGCGAATGAACTCGGTGAAGTTATGGTACTAATGTATCACCATATCGATGAACCGGAGGCTACTTGGGTACGAACGCCCGATAACTTTCGACGAGATTTACAAGAGCTCTATGACCGTGGCTTTCGTCCCGTTAGCTTGGAGGACTATGCAAAGGGGAATATTGAAATTGAACCAGGGTATAAACCGGTGGTCCTTACTTTTGACGATGGGAGACAGAATAATTTTAATATGATTGAAAACAGTGCAGGAGAGTGGGAAATCGATCCGGATTCCGCCATTGGAATATTAACCGATTTTCATGAGGAAAATCCTGATTTTCCCTTGGAAGCCACTTTTTTTATTAATGGAGGGACACCCTTTGAACAGGAAGGATTGGTTGAGTACAAACTGAACTATATTGTGGACCAGGGAATGGATATAGGAAATCATAGTTACACCCATGCGAATTTCAACAACTTGACGGCAGAAGAACTGCAGTATGAATTGGGGCGGCTAAACAACATGGTTCAAGAGTATTTACCGGAGTATGAAATGAATACCCTGGCCCTACCCTTTGGTTCCCGGCCAAAGAATGAAGAACTGATGGGTTATCTTCATCAAGGGGAATACGATGGTGTTCCTTATGAAAACATTGCAATTTTAGAAGTTGGTTGGGACCCTTATTTATCGCCCTTTCATAAAAATTTTGATCCGCTGAAAATTCGAAGGGTGAGGGCCAGTGAAATGGATGTGGATGGGGTAGGGATGTATGATTGGTTAGGACATTTTGAATCCGGAGCTCGAACGCCCTATGTTAGCGATGGTTCTCGAGAAACCATAAGCTACCCCAGTTCCTTCGAAGATCGGTTGGATGACAGACATCGTGAAGAGAAAAACCTACGTTCCTATAATCCGGAAGAATAGCTTGCGAGTAATTTAATTATGTTAACTTTTCCCTAAAAAAAGAAACATATCAAAGATATGTTTCTTTCTACTCTTAATTAGTTTACTTTATACCGTTGAAGATTCAATAAGTCATCATTAGGTAAGGATTTTTCGAAGGAGGGAGATTATGGATTTATCTGTCCCGGTCATATTTATTGTCATTGTGATA
>CAZTIJ010000225.1:0-3644 GCA_964613365.1 uncultured Clostridiaceae bacterium
CCTATAGTATCCGCTGCTGCTTTCGCAGTGGCAATGGATACCCCGAGTATAGCATTCGCACCCAATTTCCCTTTATTCTCCGTTTCGTCAAGGGCGATCATGGTCTCGTCAATCAATTGGTGATCCAATCCATTAAGACCGATCAATTCCGGTGCAATAACCTGATTTACATTTTTTACCGCTTGGGAAACCCCTTTTCCAAAGAGACGATCATTGTCCCCGTCCCGTAGCTCTACAGCTTCGAAGGCACCGGTGGAGGCTCCCGAAGGAACAATTCCTAGGCCCTTTCCACCACTATCCAATTCCACCTCTACTTCAATTGTCGGATTCCCACGTGAATCAAACACCTCTCTTGCGTAAACATGCGTAATCGTATCCATATAAATCTCCTTTCTCATCATGATCTTATTTGTTTTTTCACAGCTTTACTTTCTTGCTATAAGACTTTTCCCCGTCATTTCCTCAGGTTTTGGCGTTTCTAGAAGCTCCAAAATCGTTGGGGCTAAATCACATAAGCTACCGGGGCCTTTTAAGCTACTCTGAGAATTCTGAATTAAGATCAACGGTACAATGTTGGTTGTATGTGCGGTTACGGGTTTTTGGTTCTCAAAATCATACATCTCCTCTGCATTGCCATGGTCTGCCGTCAACAGTACAGTTCCTTTTATATCCAATACTTTTTGAACTACACGGTGCATTTCCCGGTCTACGGTTTTCAATGCTTTGATTAAGGCTTCCATATCTCCAGTATGCCCGACCATATCGGGATTTGCATAATTAATTACAATAAAATCATAAGCATTGTTCTCCAGCTTCTCCAACAACTTCTCCGTTACTTCCTTAGCACTCATTTCGGGCTTCAAATCATAGGTTGCCACTTTCGGTGAAGGGACCAGAACTCTATCTTCCTTCGGATTTTTCTTTTCCACTCCCCCGTTAAAAAAGTAGGTTACATGGGCATATTTTTCAGTCTCTGCAATGCGCAACTGAGTCAGATTGTGGTGACTTAAATATTCTCCTAAGGTATTCTCGAGTTTTGCCGGTGGGTATAGAACCGGTACTGAAGTAAAATTTTTGTCGTATTGGGTCATGGTCACATAGTGTAGATTTAAATCCTGTTCTACGGGGAACTCATTAAAATGCTCTTCTGTAAGGGCACGAGTCATTTGTCTTACCCGGTCTGCTCGAAAATTAAAAAACAGTAATCCGTCATTCTTTTCTATGGTTCCATCAACATTGGAAACCACCAGCGGGTGCATAAATTCATCGGTAATCCCTTCATCATAGGCATCGACCACTGCTTTTTCAGGACCCTCTATGTTTTTCCCAATACCGTAAACTAAAGCTTGATAGGCTCTTTCCGTACGCTCCCAACGAAGGTCTCTGTCCATGGCATAGTACCTGCCGGCCACAGTGGCAATTTCTCCGACTCCGATTTCCTGGATTTTCTCTTCTAATTCACGAATATAATCCTTCGCACTTTTCGGTGGCGTATCCCTGCCATCTAGAAAACAATGGATATACACTTTTTTCAATCCCTGCTCTTTGGCGATTTTTAATAATTCATACAAATGTCTATTATGACTGTGTACACCGCCATCGGATAATAGACCCAAAAGATGCAGTTTTTGGCCCGAGGTTTTCACATGACTAATCAAGTCTTTAAGTCTCGGATTGTCCTTTAATTTATCCTCCCGAATGTCCTTAGAAATCCTGGTAAGTTCTTGATAAACCACCCGTCCGGCACCAATATTCAAGTGGCCTACTTCCGAGTTCCCCATTTGACCTTCCGGGAGACCTACCGCCTCCCCGCTGGCTTGAAGTGTAGTATTGGAATAGTTCTCCATGTAATACTGCAGATTATGCATTTCTGCCTGTTTTACTCCATTTCCCTTTATTTCCTCCCTTAATCCTAAACCGTCTAGGATCATTAGCATTACTGGTTTTTTCATAAAAAAACCTCGCTTTCTAAAAGTTCACAATTTCAATGAAGTCTTTTGTTTTAAGGCTGGCTCCACCGACCAAAGCCCCGTCGATATCCGGTTGATTCATGATTTCTTCTACATTTCCGGGTTTCACACTGCCGCCATACTGAATGATCAGTTCCTCGGAAATTTCTTCGTTGTAAAGGTCTTTAACGGTTTTTCGAATAAAAGCAGCCATTTCATTGGCATCTTCCGAAGAAGCGGATTTGCCAGTGCCAATTGCCCATACAGGTTCGTAGGCTATTATAACCTTTGACACATTCTCAAGGGAAATTTTTTCAAGCCCTTGAACCACTTGACTTTCCACAACATCAAAGGCCCTTTTCCCTTCTCTTTCCTCTAAGGACTCTCCCACACAAAATATGGGCCGTAAACCTTTTTCTAAAGCCTTAGCAATCTTTTTGTTAATTTCAACGTCCTTTTCCTCAAAGAGCTGTCGTCTTTCCGAATGCCCTATAATGACAAATTCAACCTGTTGTTCCAACAACATCTCTGGGGATACTTCTCCGGTAAAAGCACCCCAATCTTCCCAGCTCATGTTTTGCGCACCCAGTTTCACCGAGGAATGCTTAAGCATTTCAGAGGCGGTATCTAGCAACGTAAATGGTGGGCAAAGCACAACTTCCACCTGGGTATCTCCCAGGAAGGGGATCAGTTCCTCAATAAACCTCTTGGTTTCTTCTTTGGTTTTATTCATTTTCCAATTTCCTGCAATAATGGGTATTCTCATGGTTTTTTCACTGCTCCTTTGCTGAAGTTATCTTTATTTATCGGTTTTCAATACTGTCGATACCCGGCAAAATCTTACCTTCCAATAATTCAAGGGAGGCCCCGCCGCCGGTTGAAATATGGCTCATTTGATCTGCATAACCAAATTTTTCTACCGCTGCAGCACTGTCTCCGCCGCCGATAATCGTTACTCCCCGACTGTCGGCTAAGGACTTAGCCATGGCTTTTGTTCCCTTTTCAAAACTGCTCATTTCAAATACTCCCATCGGCCCGTTCCAAATAATTGTATGAGCCTGTTGAATGACGTCATTAAACACTTGGATGGAGGCCTGTCCGATATCGAGTCCCATGGTATCTTCAGGAATTGATTCAACCTTGACGGTCCAATGCTCTGCGGCATTGTTAAATTCCTTAGCGACAATAGTGTCCACTGGAAGGAGTAGGTCGACTCCATCACTTTTGGCCTTTTGCATAAGTTCTTTGGCAAGGATGATTTTATCTTCCTCCAACAAAGATTTCCCCACATCGAAGCCCTTTGCTTTTAAGAAAGTATAGGCCATACCTCCACCGATAATCAATTGGTCCACTTTACCTAAAAGATTATTGATTACGCCGATTTTATCGGAAACTTTTGCTCCTCCAATAACGGCTACGAAGGGTCTCTTTGGATTTTCCAAAGTTTTTGTGAAAAACTCCAGCTCTTTTTCTACAAGGTAACCCACTGCTGAAGATAAGTTTTTAGCTAGTCCAAAATTTGAAGCATGGGCCCTATGGGAAGTACCAAAGGCATCATTGACGTAGAGCTCACCCAATGAGGCTAACTCCTTAGCAAAATCATCGTCATTGTCCGTTTCTTCCCTTCGAAATCGAATGTTTTCCAATAATCCAATGTCTCCGGCTTTCATAGAGGATACTTCCGACTTGGTTTTT
>CAZTIJ010000226.1:0-3582 GCA_964613365.1 uncultured Clostridiaceae bacterium
TGCTGGACTTCGTCTTCCTGACCCTCCAATTGATTTTTCGTTCTGCCCAGCTCTTTTTCCATTTCCTCCAATCCCTGTTGAATTTCTCGTACTCCTTCCAGAGCTTCCCCTACCTCATTGGTTATCAGTCGGCCCTGGTAGGGTACGGTAATCGCTTCTATGGGCGACCCTGCAGGACGGGTAACGGTCCGTACTTCTTCAACGTCTTTGATTTTCATAAGGTTTTCTGTAACCATTTCTCCGTAAGTAATCCGCTGGGCATCATCCCAGTTAGGATCTTTTGCTTCCACAATTAAGTTTCCGTAAAAAAATTCACCCTCACCGAAATGTTCTTCTATTTTTTCGAAAGCGATTACCGACTCCTGATTTCCTTCCAGTTCATCCAGGGAATGAAAGGACCGCTCATTGCGAAAGAGAAGCAGTAATGGAATCAAAAGGATGATTAAAAATAGCAAAGACCAGGCAGGGTACCCGGTACTGTACTTTCCAATAAACCCCCAAAGCCGATTGTTTTCTTTTTTTGCAGATTTATGGGAAGGCCAAAAAAGTTTTTGCCCGATCACTCCCATAAAAAGCGGAACCCAGGTCCATATGGCAAGAATCAATACCACCACGGCTACCGCTACTCCTACTCCGGAACGATAAAGATTAAAGTCTGCTAAACCGATGGTTACAAACCCTACAAATCCAGTAATAGCACTGGATAAAACTGCTCCTCTGGTAAAACGGAAAGTTCTTTGTACCCGTTGATGATTTTGTTCATTACTGTGATTTTTCCCGTTGTTTTCGTCTTCCATTAACTCCTCTTGATAGCGTTTCATCAATAAAATCACATAATCCGTACCGATGGCAAAGGTAACCGTTAAAACGAACACCTGACTGAAATTAGATACCGGAAACCCCAGATGCTCAATTAACAAAGAAACAATGGCTATGCTAGTAAAATAGGAAGCACCTAAAGTAATTAACGGTACCAAAGGTGCGACGGGGGATTTGAACACCACCAGTAAAACAATATATACCAAAGCGACGGTTAGATACTCGATCATACCTAACCGCTCCTCTGTTGTGGTAAGGACATCATCTTCAATAATCGCCGCACCGGTTATGTAACTTTCCATCTCTTCTATTTCCGTTTTCTCTCGAATTTCCTCCCGTACAAAGGAAATTTCCGATACGGTCATATCCAGCTCAATAATGATTAAAAGCAGTTTTTCATCTTCTCCTATTAAAAGGTTTTCTTCCTGGGACCCATCAAAGGGGGTGATCACTTCAGCAATTTCTAACTCCCCGGGATCCTCTAAAAGATCATTTTTCATATTCAAAATATATTCTTTGTAGGCTTCGAAGTCCTCTTTCATTTCATAGAGTACCAACACTTCTTCCCCGGAGGTACCCTCATGTTCTTCTAATATCTCTTGAGCTATTTGGGTGGGATATCCCTCGGGAATATCATGTTGTCCATGCTCTCTTACTAAAATATCAATGTCCGGAGCAACACTCCAAAGAAAAACCATTACAAACACCCAAAATACTGCCGGTAATATCAGTCGAATATTTCTTTTTTGACTATTATTCAAAAAATCACCCTCTCAGTTTATGGGTATTAAATGGATATTATGGTTCTACACTATATTTACTCATGAAATAGATTCTTTAAACAGGGAATTTTGTGATTAGGGACTGAATAAAACGAGGACAGAACTGTTCGGTACATATCGTAGCCCAAACATCTCTACCCCCTTTTAGGTCCTTCTCGGATTCATTTATCTATAAGGTCGATGGTCTTTCCTTTCCAAAGCCTGGTTGGCTTTTAACTGCTGATCCCAATAATAATTAATGATCCCGGTTTTTAAAAAAGCTTTACCCAACCAACCTAAGTGAATAGGTTTTCCTAATTGAAGGCACTGATCTTCCATAATTTTACCATAATTTATTAGATCCTGAATGATGGTTACCACAGGTTCGATTATTTTTTGACGGGACTGAACCGGTCGGGCTTTCAACCCTTCCATTCCGCCTTTAATCACCGTGCCCAAATACGTTCTATTCAATCTTATTGCCAACTGTTCAAAATAGGCTTCCAAATAATAGGACTGGCTGCTTTCCGGAAACCCCGATTGAATGAAAAAGACGATACTTCCCCGGGAGGACTTGAGTCCTTCAATGAACTCCATTACATGGGAAGGCATACTGTGTACGTATAGCGGAAGCATCAAAAGAATATGTTCTTCTTCGATAAACTTCTCCTGCCAGTCACCCCATTCTTCTCGATTTTTCAAATCCCGTATTTCCACTAAGTTACCTAATCGACGACGGACCTCTTGTAAAATTAATGCCGTATTGCTGTCTGTCTTTCGAGGGGAGCCGTTATAGATCACCAATTTATCCAATGTTTTAGTTGACCCAAAGGATTGCGCCCCTCTTTTTGCCGGACGATGGGTCAACGGTATCACTCTGGGGTGGTGTAAATCCAATATTCTATAGCCCGTTGTTTGAAACTGATGAGCTGTTCGATACAGATAATCCTCTATCCGCTGTTCTTCTTCTTCCGTAAGACCTTCCCGTTCAAAATGAAAAATCAGTTCCGGTAATCGATCATATCGGGAAAGATGTTGGGATTCACCATTGATCAGTTTAATGTAAGGATGAAAGTGGGGAATGCTTCGATCAATAAATGCTTTTCCCCGATGGTTGATAAAACCCTGGGCCGTATCCATTAAAATAATCACCGCATCGCTGTTGACAAAAACACCATAACTCTCGCTCATTCGGTCCTTCATTACACAACTTCCCGGGGTTTTCAGCCAACAGTCCCAGCATCCTATACAGGGGGTGATTTCTTTGTTTTCAAAATCAAAAAACGAAAGGTCGCCTTTGTATTGTTGACTGATTTTGATATATGAACTCGAATCCACATTTTTTCTTAAATCAAACAGGGTATTCATCGGCAGACTCCTTCAATATTTATTAAGGCTGATAACCTTTTTTATTTACCTTTATTTCATTCGCTGTTAAAAGAATGAAATCCCCTTTGTCACCATAAAAGTCACCTTCAATCCTTTATTGCTAATAAAGATGAGCTATATGCTTTGCTTTTATTTATAAAAACTATGGACCTTTAAAACCTACAGCTTCTTTTTCACCAAATGCATTTTAGCAGCATCCGCAACTTCGTAATTGATTACTCCGAAGTCACGATAGTCCCTTTTCACAAACCAATCCAAAGGACCGTTGGGAAAGACCACATCCTCCGAGGCAATCGTAATAACTTCTTTAAACCCCATTTCCCGCAGGGTTTTTTCCAACTGCCCTAAGGGATAGCTTTTATAATCCGCTTTTTCATCAGAAACAAATACACAGGTTAAAAAAGCGATGTTGGGCGCTCTTGGAATATTATAGGGAACCATTAAAGATGGTACAAACTCCGCACCTCCCACACATTTCTCATTAAGATAATGTAAATACCCCATGCTTTTGATATTATAGCGCTCTTTTATTCTCCTAATCCAATCTCCTTTCGGTGCACAACAGCATTTACCATAGGACGGTGCACACACGTTAAAGGAATCAGCTACGGTT
>CAZTIJ010000227.1:0-3579 GCA_964613365.1 uncultured Clostridiaceae bacterium
GTTGGATCGAAAGCTCCAGGGGGAGGTCAAGTTTTCAAAACACGCCAATAAACGGATCCATCAGCGGGACCTGAAGGTTTCCCCGAAGGACTTAAAGCGAATTGAAAGCGGCATCGACCGAGCCTCACAAAAAGGAGTAAAGGAGACTTTGATTCTAATGGACAACCGGGCCTTTATCGCCAGTGTGGATAACCGAACCATAATCACCGCCAGCAATCACGAGGAGATGAAAGACGGCGTCTTTACCAATATTGACGGAGCCGTGATTGTTTAAGAAAAAAAGGAACATACCAAAAGAAAAAGCCGGACCTTAACAGGAGGCTTTCCATTTCCGACCGACAGAGGAAATGGCAACTAAAAAATAGGAGGTCAAGGATTATGATGAGATCAATGTTTTCCGCCGTATCCGGCCTAAGCGCCCATCAATTGAAAATGGATACCGTCGGAAATAATATTGCCAATGTAAATACCGTAGGGTATAAAGGAAGTCGAACCACCTTTCAGGAAGTTTTCACCCAAACCATTCAAGGGGCGGGGGCTCCCCAGGACGGTCTGGGAGGTACGAACCCCCGCCAGGTAGGTCTCGGGATTGACGTATCCTCCATGGACACCTTTCATATTCAAGGGGCGGTGGAGCGTACGGACTACGTTACCGACATGATGATCAACGGCGAAGGATTCTTTATGGTATCCGACGATCCCAACTTTGCTGATCGAAGCTATACCCGGGCAGGGAACTTCTCTTTGGACGGTTCCGGAAACCTGGTGACCGCCAACGGAGAGAGGGTCCTTGGGTACATGGCCGACGAACAGGGGAACCTTGGAAACAACATTGAAGGACTGCAGGTGTCCCAGGGAGAAACCTTCCCACCCCAGGCAACTACCGAAGTCGAGCTTGGCGGGACGTTGAATAGTCGAATAGGAACAACCGTAGTAGGTGAAGAGTTTATTGAAGCTCTTATTGCAGGAGACTTAAGCGATGAACAAAGAGACAGCATCGCCGCCCGACAAAACATCCAGGTGTTTGACAGCCTTGGGGGCATGCACAACATCGAACTGGCTTTTGTTAAAACCGGAGATGATACCTATCAAGTTGAAGCTTTTTACTTGGAGGAAAATGGGGACTTAATACATTTGCAAGATGAAGACGATGAGTCCCTTGGTGGAACAATTCAGTTTAATGACAGCGGAAATATTGTTCTTGAAGACGGTAGCATTGATTCTCTAGACCTTTCCCATGCTGTGGGAGGAGGAGCTCAAGACCTGGACTTCACCTTAGACCTTAGCAACCTGAAAATGTTCGACAATCCCTCCAACGTAAAGCTGGAAGAAAGGGACGGATATTCCCAGGGAGCCCTGGAGGATTTCTCCGTATCCCAAACGGGAGAGGTGATCGGAAACTTCGATAACGGTCAGCGAAGAATCTTAGGACAGTTGGCCATTGCCAGCTTTACCAATCCGGGAGGCTTGGAAAAGACCGGAGGCAACAACTTCAGAGAGACCGCCAACTCCGGAAACATCAATGTGGGCAATCCCGGAACCCAAGGCTTAGGGGTGATCAACTCCGGAGCGTTGGAAATGTCCAATGTGGATCTGTCTAAGGAGTTCACCGATATGATCACCACCCAACGGGGTTTCCAGGCAAACTCCAGAATCATCACCACCAGTGACGAAATGCTTCAGGAAGTTGTAAACATGAAACGATAATAGCAGCAAAAATACTTTTCCCGGGCAACATTGCCCGGGAAAAACCCAATAGGTGATAGCCATGATTGAAGTAACGAAAATGGATCGCAGTGAAATTGTTTTGAATGCGGATCTGATCGAAACCGTGGAGCGTACTCCCGATACCATCATCCGCTTGACCACCGGCAAGAAATTTCTGGTCCTGGAGAGCGTGGAGGAAGTCGTTCAACGGACCATTGACTATAAACGAAGCATCTATACAAGGTACATAAAGGAATAACAACTTTCAAGGGAAATGAGGTGTAAATATGGATTTAGCAACGATTATCGGGATTATTGTAGGCTTTGCCTTTATTGTTTTCGGAATAGTGTTGGACGGAGCCATCGGACTGTTTATCAATGTGCCGGGGGCCATGATCGTGGTGGGGGGAACCGTGGCCGGCCTCTTTGTGGCCTATCCCATGGCCCGGGTTCTGGCCGCCATGAAGGTGGCTTCCAAGGCGTTTTCCGACAAGCAGTTGGCGGCGCCGGGAGTGATTATTGAACGGATTATTGAGCTGGCCAACACCGCAAGGAAAGAAGGCTTGCTGGCCCTGGAGGAAGCCGCCGACGAAATTGACGACAGCTTTTTGCAAAAAGGGGTGATGCTCATTGTGGACGGCACCGACCCGGAGCTGGTACGAAACCTTTTGGAAACCGAGCTCTCCTTCATCGAGGAGCGCCATAAAAACGGACAAAGCATCTTTGAAATGTTAGGGACCCTGGCCCCGGCCTTTGGAATGATCGGGACGCTGATCGGTCTGATCAGCATGCTGGATCGTCTCGACGATCCTTCAGCGGTAGGACCGGGAATGGCAGTGGCGCTCCTTACAACCTTTTACGGAGCCTTGATCGCCAATTTGATCTTCATTCCCATGGCCAATAAGCTAAAGCTGAAAAGTCGGGAGGAGATTCTTCGAAAGGAAATTGTGGTGGAGGGCCTCCTATCCATCCAGGCCGGAGAAAACCCCCGAATTATTGAAGAAAAGCTTAAGGCTTTCCTACCTCCGAAGGAGCGGGAGGCTTTGGCCGAGGAAGATAATCTAGAAGCAGCGGAAGGTGTTGAGGCGTAATGGCAAGAAGACGGCAGGAAGAAAACCAACAAAAAGGTTCCCCCGCATGGATGACCACCTATGCCGACATCGTAACCCTGCTATTGGCCTTCTTCGTGATCCTCTTTGCCATGTCGGAGATCGACGTTCAAAAATTTGAAGCGGTGATCCGATCCTTTCAGGGCTCTTTGGGAGTCCTGGAGGGAGGCCGGATCGTGGAGGAAGGGGAACTCAGTGACGAAAACATGAACGACTATTATGAAGAGATCTATCGCCACAGTGTTTCCGAGATGAGTCAGGAAGAACGGGACCGGGAGTTCGCGGACCTGCAGGAAAGGGTCCAACGTTACATAGAGGACGAGGGTCTGGACGCATCGATTTTGGTCAGCATGGAAAGCCAGGGGTTGATGCTCCGCTTTCAGGATGATGTGCTCTTTGACTCCGCCGAAGCGGTGTTAAAGGACGAGGCGGAGGAAGTCCTGGGCTTTATTACCGACATCCTGAAAGAACAGGATCTGGAGGATAAGTTCATCCGGGTGGAGGGGCATACGGATAACCTCCCCATGCTGCCGGACTCTGAATTTGAGACCAACTGGGAACTTTCCGTGGCCCGGGCGGTGAGTGCGGGAAGGTACATGATAGAAGAAGAAAACGTAAGCCCCTCAAGGATATCCATGGCCGGCTACGGAGAGTATCATCCCATTGCCGACAATCAGGATGCCGAGGGGCGGAGCCAGAATCGCCGGGTGGACATTGTCATCCTGCGAACGGAAAGGGAAACACAATAGAGAACAGAAGGGCT
>CAZTIJ010000228.1:0-3573 GCA_964613365.1 uncultured Clostridiaceae bacterium
TTCATGGTGGTGGTTTTGCCCGCACCGTTCTGTCCTAAAAAACCGTAGATCTCTCCCCGGTTAATGGTGAAATCGATCCCCTTTAGTACTTGGTGTTTTCCGAAATGCTTTTGCAAATTTTTCACCTGTATCATGTTAGTGCTCCTTTCGTCCGAATAGTAAAAAGGCAATGGGGCCCAGGGTGTTAACAAGAAGCACGATCACCACCCACCAAAGCTCCGTCAGGTTTCGCACCCCCCGATTGCCGATGATGGAAAAGCAGAGAATTTTCAATCCAAGCTCTAAAACCACCAAGGGTACCAGGATTAAAATAATTTCCATGGTCTCTAAATTTCCGAAAAACTCCTGTAACAAAACGTCCACCTCCGATTTCTTTATTAATGAAACGAAAATAATGGAAAGAAGTTCATTTCTTTGATAAAAAAATCGAAATCTCCGCCGGGGTTCGGGAAAGAAAAAAACATCCCGGGAAAGGAAGGGATGTTTTTTTGAACCCAAGGGGTTAAGGCTACTTTTTCTTATCCATATCCACCGGGACCTTTTCCGCTTCTCCAACCCAGGCGCCGGCATTTAAATCCACTTTATTGTTCCATTTAGCCACCACACTGGTTACGGATAAGTCTCCGGCAATGTTGTTCATGGTTCTAAAGGCGTCCAGGATCGGATCCACACCGGCAACGAAGGCCACAACTCCCAGGGGAAGACCCAACTGGGTAAGCACCAGGGAGAGCATAATCAGTCCCGCACCGGGAACCCCGGCGGTACCGATACTGGCCAGCACCGTGGTGGTGACAATGGTCAGTTGCTGAGCCAGGGTCAGACTTTCCCCGATCAAGTTGGCGGCGAAAATCGCCGCAACCCCCTGATACATGGCAGTACCGTCCATGTTTATGGTAGCTCCCAGGGGTAGGGTGAAGGAATACACACTTTCATCGATTTTTAAGTTGTCTTCGGCGGCTTTCATGGAAACGGGAAGCACACCGGCACTGGAACGGGTGGCAAAGGCCATCAGTAACGCTTCCTTGGTGCCGCTGATAAATCGAAGAGGGGATTTTTTCAAAATCAGGGTGTTCAGTACCAGTCCATAGACCAAGGACATATGGATGGCCACACCGATGACAAAGGCGGCGATTAGAATACCGAAATCCACTAAGGCTTCGGGACCGGCATCTCCGAAGGTGGTGGCCAGCAGAGCGAAAACGCCGATGACACCATACTCCATAACCCCGCGGACGATTTTAAACATAACTTCGGAGCCGGTTTCGGTGATACTGAAAATGGTATCCACCCCTTTTTGTATTTCCGGCTTGGCGGTTTCCCGAAGGAAGGCCAGGCCGATTCCGAAGATGATGGCGAAGACCAGAACCTGAAGGATTTCCGCTTCCGCCATGGCATTAAACACGTTTCGCGGTACAATATTTAAAAATACCTCCACCATGCCCGGTGCTTCCGAGGGGTCCATGGTATAGTCCCCGGGTAAAGTCAATCCCGTTCCGGGGTTGAAAAGGTTGGCCATGACCAGACCGATGACAATGGCCACGGCGGTGGTTAAGATATACAGTGCCACGGTTTGTCCCCCCACACGGCCCAATTGATTGGGGGTGAGTTTTTTCATGGCGGTGATTAAGGTGAAGATGATGATGGGAATAACCACCATCTGCAGCAGTCGTAAAAACAGGGTTCCCAGGGGTTCGATCACGGTAATGGGCTCTCCCACGATAAGTCCTACAATGATTCCCAAAACAAAGGCGATACCCATTCTTTGGATAAAAGGAATTGCAAAATACCGTTTCATAAAACTTTGTTGTTCTGCCATAAATACCCTCCTTTAAAAATATTTGAATATTCAAACATTATTATATCAAAAGTTAAATCGAAGTACAATAAACATTTTTCTTTAATGGAATATTCATGGTATAATCAAAACTATGAGAACATCAGAGATGATGTGTTCTATCAATTCAGGGGTTTGGTCTGAAATGAGCCGTGAGAAAAGGGGGAAAAACCATGTTTTACTATCCGATTGACCAAGGGGTGGAAATGAGGCTGCTGGAACTAAAGGATGCTCCAAAACTGTACCGATTGATTCAGGAGAATCGGGAGCACCTGAAAACTTGGCTGGGGTGGGTGGACACTATCAACGGAATCCAGGATACCAAGCACTATATTAAAGTGGTCCAGAGCAAAATGATCGAAGGTCACGGATTTCAAAGCAGTATTTGGGTAAGGGATGAGCTGGCGGGGCTGATCGGATTTCACAATTACAGCAGACAAAATCGGTCAGTATCCATCGGATATTGGTTGGGAAAAAACTATGAAAAACGGGGGCTGGTGATTCGAGGCACCAAAGCCCTGGTGGATTACGCCTTTCGGGACTGGGATATTCACCGGATCGAAATCCGCTGCGCCACGGGAAATTACCCCAGTCAGCAAATACCGGAGAAATTAGGATTCCGTCAGGAAGGGATCAGTCGAGAGGTGGAATGGCTCTATGATCATTATGTGGATCATCGGGTTTACAGCATGATCAAAAGGGAATGGCTCGAAAGACAAAATAAACTGGAGTGAGAAGATGAAGATTGAATATATCGAACGGGAAACCGGAGAGATCAAAGAGGAGAAGGTGCCGGGAAGGTTGTTTTTGCAGTGGATTTACGGCAACCGATTGGGGAAGTTAACCCTGGGAACTTTGGTCCGACGCAAGTGGTTTTCCAAGATTTACGGAAGGACCCAGGACTGGTCCTTCAGCAAAAAGAAAATTAAAAGTTTTGTGAGGAGCCAGGGGATCGATCTGACCGAAGCGGAGCGGGAAAATCCCCAGGACTATCATAGCTTTAATGATTTTTTTACCCGGAGATTGAAAAAAGGAGCAAGAAAAATTTCTAAAGGACAAAGCACCTTAGCCTCTCCCGCCGACGGAAAACTGTTGGCCTATGAAAATATTGACAGGGAAAAAGTCGTCCAGGTCAAGGGGCTGGAATACAGTCTCGGGGAACTGATCAGCGACGAAGAGGCAGCAAAAACCTATCAGGGAGGAAGTAAGATCATCATTCGTCTTGCCCCCAGTGACTATCATCGCTTTCATTTTCCCGACAGCGGCGTGATGGGCCACACGAAGGAGATCAAAGGAAAATACAGTTCCGTAAATCCCATGGCCCTGGAGAAAATCCTTCGACTCTATGTACAAAACAAACGGGATGTTACCAAGTTTTATTCCCACAACTTCGGAGAAATACTATACATAGAAATCGGTGCCACCTGTGTGGGAACCATTGTACAAACGGCAAAGGAAAATCAGTCCGTGGAAAAGGGCCAGGAAAAGGGATACTTTGCCTTTGGCGGTTCCACGGTGATCCTGTTTTTTAAACCGGGGGAAGTAAAGGTGCATAAAGATCTTCTGGAGAATACGGAAAATGGTATGGAAACCAAGGTATATATGGGGGAGGGAATCGGAGAAAAACCGATGGATCAATAAAAAAAGACGAAATTCTCCGTGGGAGAGTTTCGTCTTTAATCGATCGTTTTATTTACTGCAAAGCCGAAATATATTAATGCTTGGTAGCAAAGGTGGTG
>CAZTIJ010000229.1:0-3571 GCA_964613365.1 uncultured Clostridiaceae bacterium
CCTTTGGGTCATCCTTTGGGTAAAAAAAGACCGAAGGGATTTCCCTTCGGTCTTGGTCGGTCTACCAACGGTAGACAGAGTTCTATCAGCCTCCGCCTCCGCCGCCGTCATCGGCCGGCGCGGCGTCTTCATCCACTTCCTGCTCTTCCAGGGTTACCCCTGCTTCTTGTACGGCTTTTTCTACCAGTTCCATGGCGGTCTCCGATGTCCAGGTGGCCCCTGTTTGAATGTCCACATCGGTGCTTTGCTGGCTAATGATTCTCTCGGGCACCACTCGCAGGGCGCCGTCGCCGAATCCAGTGGTTTCATTATGCTCAATCACACGGATTTCCACAATTTCATTTCCGTCAAAGATCACGTCCAAATACATTTCATACCGGTCCTGGAATCCGGTACCGGATACCATGATGCCCTCAGGCTCGTAGGTCTCCAGATCGTAGGCTGCCGCCGGATCTTCCGGCGCTTCACTTTCCGCCGCTTCCTGACCGGTGGCTTCCGCCACGGCATTGATTACCGCTTCCGAAGACACGGTGGCTCCCGACTCAACGTCTACATCGGTGCTTTGGGCGTCAAGAATTTTTTCGATCATCGCATCGATGGCGTCGTCTCCAAGACCTTCCGTCTCGTTCTCTTCCAGTACTCGGATCTCTACGATTTCATCGCCGTCCATGATAATGTCCAGCACCACGTCACCGGCATATCCCGGAGCAATGGCCAAGGTTCCTTCCGCATCATAATCCTCTGCTTCGGCGTCGCCTTCCTCTTCACTGTCGTCGCTACCTTCTCCCAGGGTTACCCCTGCTTCATCCAAGGCATTGTTTACCGCTTCAATTAATGCATTGGAGGATACGGTAGCTCCCGACTGCACATCCACATCCGTGGACTGGGCTTCAAGGATTCTCTCGATCATCTGATCGATGGCCTCGTCTCCCAGATTCTCGGTTTCGTTTTGCTCAAGTACGTTGATTGCCTCGATGCTATTTCCGTCAACAATGACTTCCACTTCCACATCGCCGTTGTAGCCTTCCGCCACGCCGACATAGGCATCACCGGAACCCATTCCCGCCGCTGCAAGGGCTTCTTTCACCCCGTCGATTACTGCGTTGGAGGATATGGTGGCTCCCGATTCCACATCCACGTCCGCGGACTGCTCCTCAAGGATCCTGGCAATCATCTCGTCGATGGCAACGTCTCCTAAGTTCTCGGTTTCATTTTGTTCCAACACTTCGATGTCCACAATTTCCTCATGGTCCATGTACACCCTAAGACTGATGGGGCCGTTGTAGCCTTCGGCGGTCACTTCATAGCTTGCGGCATCCGCTGCTGCATCGTCACTCAGTGCATCGTAGCCGAACAGCACCCCCACAGCCAGGACCACCATGGCAATCATGGCTATTACCTGTTTTCTTTGCATATGATTCATTCCCTTCTCAACGAATTAACTTCTTGAATATAACCCTATTTTAGCATAGGTACGTTAAATAATAAACATTTATGAGTCATTATTCGTTAGGAATGGCTATGAATGTTCTTTATGCATTATAAGCGGGATTGATGTAGCTAAACCCATTCATTTAACTGACTTACATCCTTCGGATAAAATGGAATTCTTCCTGATAATGAGTGGTTCTATTCTAACAAAGATTCCCCTTCGTTATTTAATTCTCTTTCCCGCAGCCTCAAAAATTCGATCATGTTCGTAATGTGCTCCTCTAAGTCGATTTCCAGCTCCGCCGCCCCTTTTTTGAGGATTTCCCGGTCCACGCCCTTGGCAAAAGCCTTGTCTTTGAGCTTTTTCTTGACGGATTTCAATTTTAAGTCCTCAAAGCTCTTCGAGGGCCGTACCAGAGCACAGGCCACGATAAAGCTGGCCAGCTCATCACTGGCATAAAGGACCTTCGACAGTAGGGATTCCCGGGAAACTCCGGTATGATCCCCATGGCCCAGAATCGCCTCTATGATTTCTTCTTCCACCTGCTCTTCCCGCAGGATCTTCGCGGCAATCAAGGGATGCTCCTCAGGATATTTTTCATAATCCAGATCATGCAATATTGCCGCCGCCGACCATTTGTCCACATCCTGATCATATTTTTCAGCGTAGCCCCTTACGCCGGCTTCAACGGCCAGGGTATGTTTTTTCAGGGCCTCCTGGCTTACATAGTTCTCAAACATGGCCATGGCTTCTTTTCGTGTCATAGTATCATCCTTTCGCCCCCGGGACCGTAGGCTACCGGACAGGGGATTTGATTTTTCACTTCCTTCCATTATAACGGATCTTCTTGGAATTGCAAATATTCACTCTTCTTTTTCCCGCTTGATGACCGTTCCCCCGATTATCGCCGCGCGCACAAAAAAGGAAACCCAATAATGGGTTTCCCTGTGCTTACAGTTTATTGCTTTGTTTTTCTCGATTTAGGGCCTAGTTAGAAACCACCGGCATATCTTCGCCGTTCCATCCGGCCATCCCTCGGTATAGAGAGTAGGCTTCAATTCCGTTTACTCGAAGGTTAAAGATCGCTTGTCCTGCGGTTTGTCCCGAGAAACAGGTTACATATACGGGCTTGTCCGTTGGAATCTCGTCGAAGTTTGCAGCCATGTCCGCCCAAGGCATAAACTCGGCACCTTCGATGTGTCCTTCATCATAAGCTTCCTGGTTTCGAATGTCAAGAATCAAAATATCCTCTTCCATGGCCTCTTCCAATTCAGCCGGTCGAACAATGTAGTTGGTTCCTTGGGTAAAGTGCTTGTGGAACTCCACTTGCAGTACTTCCTCTTCTGCAGACCAGTCCGCAGTAGCTTCCGGTAATTCATTGGCTTCGGTCTCTAAAGTATCTTCCGATAATTCTAAGGGAGCCCATCCGAAGTTCATGCCTCCCCCTAGGGATAAAGCGTCAAATCCCATGGCTCGGTATGCGGCTACCGCTTGTCCGGAAGTTTGTCCCGTATAACAGTAGATGAAAATTTCTTTGTCTTGAGGAACACTGTCCATGGCTTGTGCCAGTTGGTCATAGGAAACGTGAACCGCTCCCGGCAGGTGTCCTTCTTCGTAGTCTTCCCCTCTTCTCATGTCGATTACAAAGTAATCATCGGGATTTTCCTCTAACATTTCAAGAGCATCCCCAAAACCTAGGATGTTGTTTCCGTCCACAACGCCTTCCATTACCGGCTTCGTTGCGTTCCATACCACCTCGGCAGGGTCAAGGGACTCTTCTTCTGCAGCTTCTTCCTCTTCCTCCGCGGCCTCTTCTTCATCGTCTCCCTCTTCAACCGCTTCTCCATTTTCCGCCTGTACTTCTTCCCCTTCGTCGGTACCGTTATCGTCTCCACATCCTACCATAAGGGCCAAAGACAGCAACAATACCATCAGTAGCATTACTAATTTGTTTGCTTTGAAATTCATGTACAATTCCTCCTTAATTTTAATGTTTTATATTGTGATTAATCAAACGACCTTTGTGAAAAAAATATTTAAAGGTTGTATTTATTGTACTCTGAAAAAGGGCTGAAAGCAATGATTTTATTGGCTTTCAGCTACAGAGGTTGTTATTGTACATAAGCAATTCTTATGGCA
>CAZTIJ010000230.1:0-3544 GCA_964613365.1 uncultured Clostridiaceae bacterium
CCGGTAGATATCCGCGGCTTTCCTGCTATGTTGATAAGAAACCCTGTTTTCCCGCTCCTGATGTTCCTTCAGTTCATAAAAGAAGTTAAGGTCCTCGATTAAAATGATTCCCACTCCCCCAATCACCTCCTTCTGATGAAAAAGAGGAATTTGGTGGACAAGGGAAGATTTGCCGTTGTGAAAACGGTGTTTCTCTCCAATTTCCGCCACACCGGTTTTTACCACGATGGGCAGGCGTACGGAGGGATCAATATCGGAAAGATGTTTTCCCTTAACGTCATCCAAGTCCAGATTCAGGTATTGGAGAAAGGCCTCATTCATGATGATCACCCGTCCGTCTTTATCGATGAAATTAATGGGAATGGGTAGCTGGTCAAAGAGTAAAGAGGTCATGGAGGCGAAAATATTCATAAGCTCTCGGGGTTCATAGATTTCCGGTGTGTTTTTTTCCATAAATACACTCCTTTATATGGCTTCGGGGAAATAAGGTAACAATATGATGCATGTAACAATATGGTATAAAGGGCTGTGCCCTGGAATAGAAGGCTTTAGGTTTAAAGTGTAACATATTGGGGCGAAATACTCCATGAATCGGTTGAAAATTTCAAAAAATAGTAGAGCCGGCAGGCATTGCAAGGCTTTGCTTTTTGGCACGGGTCTTGCTTCATAAAAACCCTAAAGGAGGAATGTAGGATGGAAAAACGCTTTGTTGTTGGAATACAGGATTATTCGGTATATCTTCCGGAACAAAAAATTACCGCAGAGGAGTTGGCAAAGAAAGTCAACATTCCGGAAAATATTCTTAAGGATAAGATGGGGATTCATGAAAAATATCTGGGGGGAAAAGAGGACCATCCCGGGATGATGGCCACCAAAGCGGCGAAGGATTTAATCGAGAAGAACAACATTGATCCGAAAGAAATCGATATGATTCTATACGCCGGGGAAACCTATGCGGAATATGTGTGCTGGACCGTGGGTATCAAAATTCAAAATGAAATCGGGGCAACAAATGCCTATGCCTGGGATCTTTCCTTTCGATGCGCGGGAACGCCGCTGGCATTAAAGGTTGCCAAGGACATGATGAAAGCCGATGAAGATCTTTCAACGGTTCTTATTGTAGGGGGAAATGCCAATGCCTATCTGGTGGATTATGAAGATCCCTTGCAATCCTTTATGTTTGATATGTCGCCTGCAGGTTTTGCCTTGATACTTAAGCGTAACCATGGAGAAAACGAGTTGCTGGAAAGTGGTATCGTGACAGATCCCATATTTTGTGATGATGTAATCGGTATGCATGGGGGTACGCTACATCCGATTACCGATGAAATAGGTCAGGATCCTGAAAAACTGAGAAAGGCAAAGAAACTTACCCTGCCGGATCCGGAAGGGATGAAAGCCCGTCTTGGGGAACGGTCCATACCCAATTTTGTGGGTGCCGTTGAAAAAGCCTTGAAAAAGTCGGGGAAAGAGCCCCGGGATCTGGGTTTTATCGGGATCAATCATATCTATCCGAAAGCCCATTACCTTATCATGGAAGCCTTGGGTATTGAAAGGGAGAAAACCTTTTATTTAAGTGATCACGGACACTGCGGACATGCGGACCAGTTGCTGGCCCTGGATCTTGGACGGAAGGCAGGGAAAGTAAAGGAGGGAGACCTGGTGGCCCTGTTGGGAGCCGGAACCGGGTACGGTTTTGCCTGTTCAATGGTGCGGTGGGGGAAAACACAGGAGTAGAAACATGCCCGGGTGATTGTATAAAAGGAGGAAACCCCGGTTACTAGGAACTTAAATGCAACAAAAACCGCCGGGGAACTTTTACGTTCTTCAGGCGGTTAATTTTTTCTTATTTTATTTGGCGATTTTCTCTTTACCGGTCCAAGTACGGCTTTTTTCCTACTAAGTAGTCTTTTCATGTTTCCATCCAGGTAGTTTGTCTTATTAACCGATGTAGCTGCCATAGCTGTAAAATTCCTTTGTTTTTTCGATGTCCCGTTCTACTTCCTTAAGTAATAAAGTCTTTTCGATCTTGGACTTGGCGCTTTTAACGATAATCGTTAATTTGTTGGATTTTTCTTCCGGGATGCTCAGTTCAAAAGAATCGTTGTTTAGTTTGATGGATCGTTCCATTTTATTTCCTCCTTTTAGGCTTTCCAGTTTATTTTCTACCATTTTATATCCGCTTCCCATGGCTATAATATTTTCCACTGTGATCCGCTCCTTTTTTTATATTTTGGTGGTTGGTTTTTTTATAAGTTCCTTATCTTTAAATACATTATAGTATGAATCCCAAATCGTGATAACGGCCGGAGGGCTATTTCTCCGTGCGTCTTAAGGGTGTTTATTCCTCCGCCGAAGGATGGAGCTCACATACAAGCATGTTTTAATTTGAAATAATTATCCATAAAAGAGGGTTTTCCTACTTACCTGTAGAATTTAGTTAAAGAGAAAATACTTAGGGAATAATAAACTACAGGGAGCATCATCGGTATATGAAATCCCTGGGACACATATAGAGGAATTGAAAGAAGAATTGAGTTGAAAGGACTGGTGACAATGTTCATATATCCACACAAAGCGGTTTTTGGTTGGGATGGAGATAATGGAATCGGGGATATGCTGATTCAACAAATAATTGATGGGAAAAAGACAGCAACATGTAGTTTCAAAGAAGAATATACAGAATTAGAATTACAAGACCTTATTGAGACAAAAGGGAAAATCCTTACGGTCGAAGATCATAAAGGCATACCTAGGTGTAATATAAGAATTATTGATATTTTTGAGACTACATTTGGAAATCCAGATTTACGGTTGGTTAAAGGGGAAGGAGATGGAGTAGATGTAAAAAAATTTCAACAGGACCATCGCCATGCTTGGGATCAAACAGTAAAGGATAAGAAATTGACTGACGAGACACTACTTGTAGTTGAACTGTTTGAATTAGTAGAAGTAGCGGAAACCGGTTCAGGAACGTCCTAAACACGGAAACGTTATCCCTAATCCAATGGAAGCTTCTGAGCATGATGTAAGAAAAAACATAAAAACAAGGAAGGTATAATCCTATGGGAGTATGGTCAAAAGAGGTATTATGATTTTTCCCGAGCTTGATAATATCGAATTAATAAATGAAGTAAGAACCAAAAAGGAGATAACCAATGGACAAAGTGAAGTTCAAAGAACGATGTATTGGATATATGAACAAACTATGTATTGAAATTACAGAACGATGTGTCGGTACTGAAGGCAACAGACAGGCAAGTCTTTTTTTCAAGAAACGGTTGAAGTCTTTAGGCTGGCAAACAGTATCCCAAGAATTTAGTGCAATGGACTGGAAAAATGATGGAGCAGTTTTACAAATTAATAAGCAGGATTTTAAGGTGCAGGTGAGTCCCTATTCCCTAGGTTTTCAAGGGGCAGCCCAATTACAAAGTGCGTCAACCATAGCAGAATTAGAAAATGGAGATTTTAAGGGAAAAATTCTTCTGATCCATGGAGAACTTGTAAAAGAGCAGCTTATGCCCAAAAACTTTGTTTTTTACAA
>CAZTIJ010000231.1:0-3522 GCA_964613365.1 uncultured Clostridiaceae bacterium
AATAGTATTATTCATAATCAAATTTTATTTAAGAGAGGAAACTCGTACATATGAAGACTAACTATTTAAAGGATGAACTATACAGTTTAATCAATAGTGATACCGGTATTTTTGAGTTTATACAATCCGGCTCATTGGACGGCATCTGGTATTGGGATTTGGAAAACCCTGAAAGTGAATGGATGAGCCCGCGATTTTGGGAAACCCTGGGCTATAATCCCGATGAGAAAAAACATCTGGCCAGCGAATGGCAGGACATTATTTTTCAAGAAGACTTGAAGCTCGCCACGGAGAATTTTGAAAAGCACTGCAAAGATCCGAATCATCCTTATGATCAAATTGTACGATATCAGCATAAAAACGGGTCTACCATATGGATAAGGTGTAGAGGTTTAGCAATAAGGGATGAAAACGGAAAAGCCCTTCGTATGTTAGGCGCCCATACGGATATTACTGAATTAAAAGAAACTGAACAAAAGATCTCACAATTAACAAGAGAATACGAGAAGGTGTTTAACGGTACGCAGGATGCTATGTTTCTAATGAAGGTAAATGAAGACGGGTCCTTCTGCTATGTACGAAATAACCTTTCTCATCAAATCAAAACCGGAATTTCTCTAAATGAAATTATGAACAAATCCCCCCAAGAATTACTGGGTAAGGAGATGGGGGATGGGGTATCGAAAAACTATTCCCTATGCACTTCAAAGAAAACAAGCATATCCTATGAAGAAGAATTGAGTCTGCCCGGGGGCGATCGCCTTTGGTTAACAACCTTAACCCCCATTCTTGAAGGGGATAAAGTAACCCATATTGTAGGATCCGCAACGGATATAACGGAACGAAAAAAGTTGGAACTGGAATTAGAGAAACATGCTAATTATGATAAGCTCACCGGGCTGCCCAATCGACGATTATTTTTTGAAGTATTACAACGGATGATCCTGGAACACGAAAGAGATCAAAATAAATTTATGCTGCTATTTATTGATTTAGACGGATTTAAGGAAATCAACGATCAGTACGGTCATGAAGCCGGGGATGAGGTTTTAGTTACCGTTGCAAACCGCTTATCGAATAATGTTCGAAAATCCGATACCGTTGCTCGAATGGGTGGCGATGAATTTACCATCATCCTGCGTAATACCGAAGACAAACAAGCGGTCACCGATCTTATTCAAAAAATTCATCAAAATATACAAGAGGTTATGCATATAAAAGGGAATGCCTGTTATGTCAATTCCTCAATCGGTGTTACCACCTATCCCGACAATGGCACTGATAGCGAAAGCTTATTAAGAAATGCGGACTCTGCCATGTACGAAGTGAAAAGAAACGGTAAAGGCGGTTATGATTTTTTTCAATAAGGATTTTTTAGACTTGAGGGCTACTACGAATAATGAAGAATAAGATACAACCAATAAGGAAAATTAACATACAGATATAAAGAACCGCCTGAAGGATTGAAAGATCCCAAGGCGGTTCTTTTATTATGAGCCCTGATTCCTTAACTCTGAAATCGTAACGAAATCGTAACCTTCCCCGTCCAAATAAGCGAGTACTTTTCCCAACCCTTCCGGAGTCCCCGAGTGAATATCATGCATCAGAATTATACTATCTTCCTCTACATCAGATTTTACACTCTCCAATATTTTTTGAGGATCTTTATGTTTCCAATCCAGGGTATCCACCGTCCACAGAATTAAGGGAATCTGCACGGAATTTTCAACCGCTTCGTTAAAAGCTCCGTAGGGAGGTCTTAGGATCTTGGGCTTCCGGCCGATAATCTCTTCAATGGCTAGGCTCGCTTTTCCCACTTCATTTTGAATCGCCTCAGCTCCCATAGCGGTTAAGTCCTTATGATCATAGGTGTGATTGCCGATTTCATGTCCCCGATCAAATACTTCCCGGACCAAGTCCGGATAGAATTCCACTCGATTCCCCAACATAAAAAATGTGGCTTTTGCATCATATCTATCAAGAATTTCAAGTATTTCCGGAGTGTATTGGGAGTGGGGACCGTCGTCAAAAGTCAACGCAACTTTTTTTAAAGGCTCCTCTTTATCCTCTTCCTCTTCATTCCCCACTTCAGAATTTTGATCTTCCTGTTTTTCTTCATCATCGGATTCGGTTACGGACTCGTCCTTCCCATCAACCTTTAGGAAGTCCTGACCCGTTTCTGTCAGTGTCAGATTAATCTCCTCTAAGGGAACGGTTATTTCCGGCATTCCCGCCGCACCTGCCGTTACCTCATATTTATCGAACTTTAGAAGGAGTTCCCGGTCCTTTAGAATGATTTTTCTAAAAAGATCCGGTGAGTTAAGCATTAAGTCCTGCAAATACTCTTTAAAGAAAAAATCTCGGTATTCTTCCGATTCTTGAAATTCCTTAAGAACATAGTTATAAAGCGCTTTGCGATTATTCTGACTGTCCACGATCACCTGCTCCGGATTAAATACTTCTTCTGACTCTAAATTCATATGGTAAATCTGCCCTTCCTGTCGGCCATTGGCCCCACCGACAAAGCTTTGTTCATCAAAGGCGATCCCGTACACTTCATCAGAAACTCGATAAATATCAAAAGATACATTAAATGTAGCCGGTCGTTCCTTTAGGTGCTGCTGATTCTTGTCTACTTCTCGGAAAAATTGTTTTTTTGCCGAATCCACATAGGCTTCAATTTCTTGATTCAGGGATGGCGCCTCAAAAACCGGATAATGAATAGCCATTCGATAGGTTTCCGATTCATCGATCACCGCTTTGATATCAATTCCCGGATAAGCGGATTCACTAATCTTAACATCATCTTCAGAGTCTGCATTGGAATCCCCATTGTTTCCAAATCCATCGTCTCCTAAGATTATTACCGTCATAAACAAAATGGTGATCAAAACCAAACTCCATGCCACTTTTTTTCCTCTCATTTTTCCCCTCCATTCTGTGTGTTTCCTATATAAGGTCATTTGCTTTAGTTTTACTGTCATACTCTTATGACGATGAGATTTGCCGAAGGGTTCCCATTAAAAAAAATTAAAAGGCACTTCATCGATAAGGGGATTTTTCATGATGGCTTTATGCTTAACGTGAAGAACCCGATTTATTCTTGACTCTTTTCACTGAAAGCTTTTCGCTTCATATCTCCCCATTTGTTACCCCTTCTTTTATATTGCCAAAATGCCACAAAGCGCCACCAGGTAGTGAGCTGCCGGTATCCGAAATTTTCCAGAACACTATAGATCACCAGTGTAAAGTATTCGGAAATATTGTTATATTTTTTGAAATTGTATTCATCCAATAAAATTGCACCGATGGATAAAAAAACGCCGTACACAACAGCAAAAGCAAAGAATACCAGGGCAAACTCCAAGCTGATAATCCCATACCAGAAGGAAAGCAGAATAGCTATGTAACCGATGATTTCAATTACCGGCCCCAGCATCTCCACGAAAAAAAAGTAGGGCATTCCCAAAAGACCCACGGTTCCGTACTTCGGATTTAATAGCATGCCTCTATGATTCAGCA
>CAZTIJ010000232.1:0-3520 GCA_964613365.1 uncultured Clostridiaceae bacterium
GCGACTTAACTAATATACCATGTGAGTGGATATCTTGTCAACGGTTTTTTTAAAAGTTTTTAAGATTTCTTAAATCCTTTTAATAATCACCCGGGCTGCTTCGAAAAGTGCCCGCCGCCGTTTTAACGACAAGGAATACTATACCACGGGGGAAGAAGTCTTGTCAAAGGTTTTTTTAAATAACTTTGCCGGATTTCTCTTATTTCGTGGTATTCATGTTCATACCTGTTGATATCACCCATTCCCATTCATTTTGTCTCTCTTTATTCCAGTTCCAGATAATGGGCAATATTCGCCTTGGGATCAATTTTCCCTTTGATTTTAGGGCTTTTGGCGCTGAGGATCGTGCTTACCCCCGGTCCATGTCCTGTTTTTACGCAGTCACTGTGAATAACCACACCAATGGATACCGCCCCTTTTAAATACTCCCGGCCATAGGTATTGTCGCTATCTTCCAGTAATACAACATCGCCGAAACGAAGATCCTCCAGATCATACTCCTTCAGGGCCTCCTTATCCCCTGTGGTAATATCATAATCCCCACTGGCGGCTGTGGGGCTGCCGATGCCGGATCCCATTAAAAAGGCGGGTACATTCTTTGCCACAGGAACTTCCAGCACCCCGTCCTTTTCTTCAATGCCCAGTTTTTTCAATAAATTCGGATCCAAATTCATGACAAATACGTCTTCATAACCTTCCATTTCCAGTCCCTGTCCATGGCTTTTGATCAGGATTTTATCCTCGATTCCCAGTTTCTCCAAATCTTCCTGCTTAAAATGAATCAACACATGATCAATTCCCCCGTGGGATCCCGTAACCACTCCCTTTGCTCCCTTTCCCTCTCCCGATATTACCCTCGCTTCGTTTCCGATACAGGATAGGAGATTCAGGGCTGCATTTTCCCTGGCTTCCCCGGTCTTAACGCTTACTCCGGGCTCTACATGATCTCCTCGGAGACCCATGCAAACATCACCGACTTTTACATTGTAGTTAATCCCTCCCGTAGCCGGCAGTACCGTTGAGTTTCCATGGCGATCCAATTTGTAGGGATGACCTGCTAAGGGATGACTGATTTTCCCTTGTACCGACTGGATTACGAGTTTTTCTTCATTGATTTTCATTTTCCACTCACCTCTTATCTTGGATTTTTTCGTCTCTCTAAGTATTTCGGGATTCGAAGATGAAATTCCTGCTTTTTTTTTAAATTCATAAAAAAACTCCCCCGGGATTTTTCCGGGGAAGTGATTCTTACCAATCTATGCAAGATCATAGGGTCGATTTTTATTCCGTTGCTTTTTGCTGAAACAAGCCGGTTCCATATTTTTCGATGGCTACCATAAAGGGGTAACCCAGGCCGTAGCAGGCGACGATTTGTCCCAGGCCGACATAAATCATTGTAGGCACCAGGGGCATACCGAACAAGTAGCTCAACATGGCTCCAATAATCACCCCGTTAACCAAAACCGGGGGCATCGGTGCCCAGAGCTTTTTACTCATTTTATAGGTAAGCGCCGCTGCAATCAGCGTAGCTGAACTTCCCACAACCACATCGATGATTCCGAGGCCTCCATACACATTGGCAATCATTGCGCCTAAAAAAAGTCCCGGGACCGCCGCCGGTGTGAAAAATGGGAGCACCGTCAACATTTCAGAAATTCGAACCTGTACCGGTCCGTAACTGATTGGGGCAAAGGCAATGGTAATCACCACATAAATCGCAGCGATTAAGGCAGCCTGCACCATAAATCTTGTTTTCTTATTCATTTTTTAAACCTCCATAGTTTTATTTATAGTCAGGATGGTTACGAACTGACTATGCTATTTGAACTTTACAAGTATACCATATGAATTAAAGTTCTTCAACCTCTGGTTGATCCTCTTAAAAGAAGAGAAGACCTCCGCCTTCAGAGGTTTTTTTTTTCCGCCTTCAGGGGGAGAACCTTGCTGTTTCCTTTCTTTTTCACCCCTTAGGCTGATACGACGTTATATATTGCTATTGCCTATTTCCAGCTTATCCTTTATGATGATATTAAACAATGTTTCGCAAGAAAATAGAATCAGACAACTGATAAATAGGAGGAAATATTATGAAGGCTATATCATCAAGAATTCTGCTGGGAATTTTCATTCTCGGTATCGGGGTGGTGGCTCTGCTCAGTAATTTCGGAGTATTGGATTACAGCGTGGGACAACTGCTGTTAAACTTCTGGCCCTTAATCATAGTTTACTGGGGTCTTGAAACCTTAATTAAACCGGGAGGGATCCTGCAAAGAGTGATCGGAATTTTTATTGCCTTTATCGGAGGGGTGCTTATTGCCAATCGAATAGAATTCGAACCCTTGATGTTCGACCTTTCTTCTCTTTGGCAGTTGATTGTACCGGGAATTTTAATTGTTGCAGGAATCAGTCTGCTAACGGGACGAAAAAGCCTTGGGAATAGCCATTATGCCGTTCTTTCAGGATTGGAACGGAATCGGGGAAATTGGAAGATGGCCTCGGGGTCCTACCTGGCATTCTTGGGAGGGATTGAGTTGGACATTTCTCTTTCGGAACTGCCGGCCCAGGAAACCCATTTAGATTTAACCGCCGTTCTAGGGGGAGTTGAGGTGAAAGTTCCCAGGGATCTGACCATTATCTGTGAAGGACAATCGTTTTTTGGCGGTATCGAACAGCTGGGGGATGAAAGCGGTGGCATATTCACCTCTAAAAAGGAGACCCGCCATGAACCGAAGTTATCCACGGATCACCCAAACTATGGTAAGGTATTAAGAATTAGCTCTTCCGCAGTTTTCGGCGGCATTGAAATCGACTTCGTCTAGGCTTGAAGGCTTATGAAATTTAAAAAGCCTAACCATCGACTGTTAGGAAGGGTTAGGCTTTTTTATGTCTTGTTTTCTTATTCTCTTCTTATTCTCTTCTTATTGATTCCGGATACCATGGTCTCCGGTGTCCTTTTTTCTTTGTTTTATTGGAAACTTTCTTTTTTCATGGTGTGTAGAACCTTTGCAAAAAGATCCAGGGTTTTTTGTCGATCTCCATCGAAGTATAGGACTTTTCCCCGAGTGGATTTCACGTCGGTTTCCGTGGTTGCCATCGGGGTATTTTGTACTTTTTTGCTTTTTTTTGCGTAATTTCCTATATATAATACTTTCGCTGTGTTTGAGTTTTTATAATGATTATAGGCTTTTTCATTGTTTCTTTTGTCCATTAGAATCACGATCCTTTCTTACCTAATTTAATTCGATATTCCCTTTCGATTCTCCTGCTTTCTGAGAAAGTTTTTTATAAAAATTTATTAAATCTCGCCGGTTATCCTATCTTTTTTGCCTACATAAAAAACCGAAAAGAAAATTTTCTTTTCTCTCCGGTTGAAAAAGCCATCCTGTTGAAAAAGTCATCTCGAGGATCTTCTAATCTCTGATTATACCAATGAAAGGATCCATGGAATCATCAAAAAAACAAAAAAAAGAAAAGCCGCGACGACCTACTCTCCCAGGCAGTCACCCGCCAAGTACCATCA
>CAZTIJ010000233.1:0-3505 GCA_964613365.1 uncultured Clostridiaceae bacterium
CGGCCGTTGCGTCGGCCTTCGGTTTCTACGGTCTCTGCGGCGAAAAGGCCGCCGCCGTCAGCCAGCGCCCCGGAACATTCGAGACCGCCTTCATCGACCACCTCGCCTCCGAAACGGGGGACGTCCTTAACTTGTCAACTTATTTGCTCGGAAAAAAGAGCTGATGCATCATTTTTCGGGCAGCGTTATAATTGATGCACTCGTAAAAAGCCGACATAATTGGTTCCCGAACGAAAACCGTCATGCGTCATCCAGCGCTATTCGTGTCCTGGTGCCCAGATCATGCATCGAAAACGGTTTTTGGATGAAATTCATGCCATCTTCCAGTACGCCCCGGTGGGCGATCACATTGGCCGTATAGCCGGACATGAACAAAACCTTTAGCCCCGGATTCAGCGCATCAAGTTCTCCGGCCAGTTCCCTGCCGTTCATCTCCGGCATGACCACGTCGGTGATCAAAAGATCGATGCCGCCAGCATGTTTTTTCGCCATCCCGATGGCGCTTCGGGGCGTGTCCGCCGCCAGAACGGTGTATCCCAGTTGCCGGAGCATCATTTCCCCCATCCGGAGTATTGCCTGCTCGTCTTCGACCAAAAGCACGGTTTCTCCCCGGCTCTTAGGCGTTTCGTCCCTTCCCGGGCCCTTCTCCAGCGGGGTTTCGCTCCCATGGCGGGGCAGGTAAATACGGAATGTCGCGCCTTTGCCCGGTTCGCTGTACACGTTGACCATGCCATGGTTCTGCTTCACGATGCCGTATACGGTAGCCAGCCCGAGGCCCGTGCCCCTCTCCGTGGATTTGGTGGTAAAAAAGGGTTCAAAGATGTTTTTTTGGGTCTCCTTGTCCATGCCGCACCCGTCGTCACTGACGACAAGCAGCACGTATTCGCCGGGCGCCGATTCCGCGTGAGGCATGCAGTATGTTTCATCCAGCACGACATTTCGGGTTTCGATGGTGACACTGCCTACCCCGGAAATCGCATCGCGGGCATTGACGCAAAGGTTTGCCAGGACCTGGTTCACCTGGGTCGGATCCAGCTTGACGGGCCACAATTTTTTCCCAGGGTGCCAGGCGATATCGATATCCTCCCCGATCAGGCGCCGCAGCATGCGCAGCATGCTCTCCACGGTTTCATTAAGATCCAGCACCTTGGGGTCGATGGTCTGCTTGCGGGCAAAGGCCAGCAGTTGACGGGTGATGTCGGTGGAGCGGCCGGCTGCTTTGTACACCTCCGAAAGATCCGCATGCAGCGGGTCATCGGGAGATACTTTTTCCATGGCCATTTCGGTATAGCCCATGATGACGCTGAGCATGTTGTTGTAATCGTGGGCCACCCCGCCCGCAAGACGTCCTACCGACTGCATCTTCTGGGCCTGGAAGAGTTGTTCCCGGAGGCGATTGTGTTCCTTTTCCGCCTGCACACGCTGTGTTTCGTCCTGTACGGTCGATATCATCAGGTTTTGTTCGAACAGCGGGATGTTTTTTGCGGTCACCATGCGTTTTGACCCATCCCGGGTCGTGATCCGAAGATTTTCCCAGTGCATTCTTTCCGGGTCCCCGGATTCGATATCCTCCCGGAACCGTTTCCGGATTTTTTCCCTGGCGGCCGGCTTTTGATAGACTTTTCCGAAAAAGGAGTCGATGTCATGTATCTCCTCCCTGGGCCATCCATAGATGTTTTCGAACTGCCTGTTCATATAGGTTCCGGCGCCGCTGTCGATGCGGTTTGCCGCCAGGCCGATCGGCAGGTTGTCCAAAATCGTTTCGATAAAACGGTTTCGTTTGCGGAGTTCTTCTTCCGCCAGTTTTCGGACGGTGATATCGTGGTAGTTGCCCAGAATCCCCCGGATGTCCGGGTCGTGCAGCAGGTTGACGCCGGTGAATTCGATCCACTTATAGCTGCCGTCTTTGCACAGGTACCTGCATTCCGCGCTTCCGGACGCGTTCGGCTCGTCTGAAAGCGATGCGAGGAATTGAGCGGCGAAATCCCTGTCTTCCGGGTGAACGTTTGCAAGCGAATCCGCTCCCACAACCTCATCGGGCTTCCAGCCGAACCATTTTTCAATATTGGGGCTTTTGTATTGATTGATTCCATCCTTGCCGATAATGACGATCACATCCCCGATGTTGGCAATCATTTTCCGGTGCCGGGCCTCGGCACTTCTGAATTCCTCCTCTGCGCGGCGTTTTTCGGTGATATCCTGGAAAATGCAGTGCGTGCGTTCGAAATTGCCACGGGTGTCGCGCTGGATTTTACCATTGAAAAACACCAGTATCGGGGAGCCGTCTTTTTTGACCATCTCGAATTCAACCCCGAGGATCTCACCGACTGCCTTGAACCGGGGAAAGTTTTGCCTGAAATGATCCTTCCAGTCCGGGTGGAGAATATCCGCGAAATTCATACCGATCAGGTCTTCCCGTTCGTATCCTGATACATCCAGAAACGATTGGTTGACTTCAAGGAAATTGCCGTTTTCATCGAGCGACTGGTAGGGCATGGGTGCGTTCATGAACATGAGCCTGAATCGTTCCTCGCTCTCCTTCAATGCCGCATGGGCCCGCTTCTGTCCGGTGATGTCGTCTATAGCCATGAACGCGGCCCTTCGGTCGTCGATCATGACGCTTTGAATTTTGAACTGTACCCAAATATCGGGGAGTCCCGATTCCCGTGCCAGCAATGCCTCACCTTCCAGGTCCGAAAGGTTGGCATCCCGTGAAACGGCGGCTTGTATCGCCCGGAAAAGCGGGCAGTCCGTGCAGTATTCCGTATGCCCGCAGCCTTTTGCGGAAGCGCGGCGGTGGACGCAGGCAATGAAATCCCCGCATTTCAGTGCACCCGGGGCATCCGGTGAGGTTCCGAAAAGTTTCCGGGCCGGGGCATTTGCGGTCAGGACGCGGGCGTTTTCATCGAATACAATGATCCCCACGGGTGAAGCGGCGATAAATGTTTTCAGGGACGGGTTCATTTCGGGAAAAGCCCCTGGTTCATTCTTGTTCAATGTCATTATGATTCCTTCGGGATCTGCTTTTTGTGTTCCGTGTGCATGCTTTCTTTTCGGGCAGGCATGACGGCTGAAGAATATCAAAAAGGTCCGGAAAGAAACAGTATAAAAGACGGCCAGCCTCTTTGGCCGCGGGTTCCGCCATTGTCTTTTGTTTTTCCCAAACTGAGCGGTTCAAATTTTCAAAAAAAATCGAATTCAGTATAATTTTTAAGGGTTTCAATCTATAGCTCAACATCCGCTTCCTTATATCTTCGGTAAACTTGAAAATCGCTCAGTTCAGGTTTTTGGCTGTACGGGTTTTGGAAAATATTATATCCTTCTCACGCTGAATCCGTTTCTCCGGTAATTGCGGGATGTCTGAAAACCGCCCGGCTCGGGATGCGGAAGGAAAGAAAGGATATTGGGTTTTCAGGTAACCTCCCCCGATGAATGTCAAGTAAGAAGATGAAAAAGGACCCCTCAGGCGAATGGAATCAAATATAAAAAACGGTGGTGCGGTAAT
>CAZTIJ010000234.1:0-3498 GCA_964613365.1 uncultured Clostridiaceae bacterium
TCCATGGGCCAACAGGGTTAAGGCCGGCAGGAAGAAAATCACCGATAAAAAGCTTAGGGCGATGCCCTTTACCAGATTCAGACCCAGATCCGCCCCGATGCCGAAGCGCATAAACACCAGGGCGGAAAAACCCACAATGGTGGTTGCGGCACTGGCGGAGATGGTGGGAAGGACGATTTTTAATGCGTTGATCATGGCGGCTTTGGGCTGTCGGGTTTTCTTTTGATCATTGAAGGTATGCATCAGAAAGATGGCATAGTCCAGGGACACCGCCAGCTGCAAAATGGGACTGACGGTCTGGGTGATAAAGGAGATCTCGCCGATGAAAATATTGGTTCCCATATTGATCAACACCGCAATGCCGATGGTGATGAAGTATAAAAAGGGCTCAATCCAGGAATCGGTTGCAATGAACAGGATGATCAGAATCACGGGTAAAAGAATGGTCAAGGCGTTAAAGACTTCCGTAAAAGCCATTTCCTGACTGGCGGCGGTATTGACCGCATGTCCTCCCACGGCGTCCCTCTCTCCGATCAAATCCCGGATTTCCACCACGGCCTGGGATTCCAGTCCCCTTTCCACGGTGATGTCCAAAAGGGCTTTATGATCCCGGTAATAGTTTTCCGTGATGGACCGGTCAAAAAATGCCAAAGGGGTACTGAGGAGCACATCCCTTCCGAAGACATCATCGAGCCACTGGGCGGAACGGACTCCCGGGATTTCCAGGATGCGCTCTTTGTACTCCAGGGCCTCCAGTAAGGTTACATTTTGTAACAGCACCCTGGCATTGGGCAGATCTTCCGCAAAGGCTTCCTCCATCACGGTGATGGATTCCGTGGACCGGGTATCCTCGGGGAGGTAATCGGTCATATCATAGTTTACATCCACCCCGAGCATGAAAAAGCCGCTGAGAAGAGCCGCCGCCAGGAAGGTAAACAGGATTATTTTTCGGTATTCGGTGGTTTTTTTAAACAGTGCTTTCACAGTGACGCCTCCCGGCCTCCGGGTTTAATCAAACACGGTGTTGTATTCTTTGTTATTTATTACTATAATATGGATAAGAGGCAGATTCAATAATCAGATTCCTTCGGTCTGTTACGAAACAGTCATAATATCAAAATTTGCTTTGAAACCATCATAAAATGAAAAATTGAGGGGGAAATTCCATGGAAAGGGAAAATCGCCGGGTAAAGGTGACGAAGAAACTGTTAAAGGAGAGCTTTATCGAACTGTTGGAAGGAAAGGACATCGCCTCCATTACCGTTAAGGAGCTCTGTGAAAAGGCGGATATCAACCGATCCACCTTTTACGCCCATTACAGTGATCCCTACGATTTAATGGGAAAGATTCAGGATGAACTGATTGAACACATCGAATCCTATTTAGGACCCTACATCCACGATCAACGGGAGGACGTGTCCGTGGAGATGCTGGAGGGGACCTTCGAGTACGTTATGGAAAATGCCCGGATCTGCCGACTGCTCCTCAGTGAACGGGGAGACATGAATTTTCAAAAGCGGGTATTGAACCTGGTTTACGGAAAGTACATTCAGGAACTAAGAAAAAACCTGGCCCTGGATAAAGAGGATGCGGAGTATGTGTACGCCTATACCATTACCGGCAGTATCGGGATTATTCAAAAGTGGTTAAATGACGGGATGGGAAAATCCCCGAAGTTCATGGCGGAGCTTGTAATCAATATGACCCCTAGGATCTTCGAGGCCTAAGGTAAGAAAAACCACAACAAAGAAAGGGTGATATGTATGGACAACAGGGAAAAAGAAGTCCGGGAGGATCCCCAGCAGTGGAAGGTGCCGAAGGTGTTTTCTCCATGGCGAAGATTTTTTGCAAGAAGTTTCGACATGGGTTTGCTTAACCTGATTTGGATGAGCCTTCTGGCCTTTGTTTTTCAGGTAAATATCCTGGGACGACGGGGGTTGGAAAACTTCGGAGATCTTTTGGCGGTGCTGATACTGATGCTGTTTTTAGAGCCGGTTGCCCTTCGATATTTTAAAACCACCCCGGGAAAGAAAATCCTGGGCATGAAGATTGAAGACCACAGGGGAGAACCTCTTTCCTATAAAGCCGGGCTTTGGCGAACCTTCGGGGTGATCCGTAAAGGGATGGGCTTTAATATTCCTTTGTACAATCTTTTCTGTTTGCTTCGAAGCTACAGCATGCTGGAGGAAATGCGAACCCTGCCCTGGGACGAATCCACGGCCTACATCCTGAAGGATCGGAAAAAGTATCGTATTCCCCTTTATTTACTGGGGGTGGCGGCCACTTTGTTACTTTTTCTGATGACGGCCTACTCCCAGCGGATTCCTCCGAATCGGGGGGACCTTACCCCGGAGGCCTTTGTGGAGAATCATAATTATTATGTGGAGTACTTTGATATTGATCTTGGGAATCGAAGCCTGGATTCCCGGGGAAACTGGCAGGAGAAGGACCGGGAGCAGGGGACAAGGATGTTCGGGTATCCCGAGACCCCGGAGTATGATTTTCTGTTGGAAGACGGGGTTATCAAAGAGGTATCCTTCACGGTTAAAATCACCGACGTGGAGGGGTGGATCAACCCCTATCACCCCTATAAACTTCCTGCAGCCCTGGCCTTTGCCGGTGCCCGGGAGGAGGCGGGACTGTTTTCGGGAAAGCTGGACGACATAGGGGAAATCGTCACCCAACGGGGCTTTGAGGATGAAAAGGTTACCCTGGGGGATACCACCTTTCGGTGGGAGGTCCGCCATTCCGGTTTTGAAGAGATCGGAAGCTCCGATTACCTATACCCCAAGGAGCCGGGGGAGGACAACGATTTTTATCTGCGGTTTTCCATGGGGAGAAGGGAGTAAGGACAATGAATGGAAATGGTAAGGCTGGGCCATGAGCCGGAGATCGATTTCCCGGAAAACATGGAATACGAATTTTCCTGGGTTTTGGAAACATAAAAAAAGGAGTGGATGACCATGGCAAACGTGGAACTGAGAGAAACTGCACCGGATTTTGAGATGGAGGATTTCAACGGGAATAGGATCAAGCTTTCGGATTTCAGGGGAAAGAGCAATGTGTTGATCGTTTTGAATCGCGGATTCATGTGACCCTACTGCCAAAGGCATATGATGCAGTTGCATCAGGACTTTCATCAGTTTCAAGAGAAGGATACCAAGATTATTGTGGTGGGCCCGGAAAAAGGGAAAAAGTTTCAGGAATACTGGAAGGAGCACGGCTTTCCATTTATCGGCATCCCCGATGAGAAAAAATCCCTACTGGGTTTGTACGGCCAGGAGGTTAAACTTATGAAGCTGGGCAGAATGCCGGCCCAGATGCTGGTGGATAAACAGGGGATGCTGCGGTATATCCATTATGGAAATTCCATGAAAGACATCCCCCTAAATGAAGAAATTCTGGGATTGATTGATGAGCTGTCCGTTAGATGACCCGTTTTCGTATTTGAGAGGAAACCTGTTCCGTGGAAAGCACCACCACCAGAATCAGGATAAT
>CAZTIJ010000235.1:0-3445 GCA_964613365.1 uncultured Clostridiaceae bacterium
AAAAATTCAGCGACGAAGAAAAAAAGCAGCGGGTGGAGGAACTGATGAAAAAGGTACACCTTTACCGGTTTCGGGATAAATACCCCCATCAGCTTTCCGGGGGAATGAAACAGCGGGTATCCATTGCCCGGAGTCTTGCCATGGACCCCGAGGTGCTATTGATGGACGAACCCTTCTCCGCCTTGGATGAACAGACGAAGATGGTCCTTCATGAAGAGCTGCAGCGGATTTGGATGGAGACGAAAAAAACCATCCTCTTCGTTACCCACAACATCCGGGAGGCGGTCAAGCTGTCGGACCGGGTACTGGTGATGGGAAGTCAGCCGGGAAAAATCATTAAGGATATTTCCATTCCCTATACCCATCCGAGAAAAGGGACGGATCCCAATTTAGTGGAGATGGAAAAAGTGATCATGGAATCCCTGAAGGAAGAAATCGAAAAACGAACGAAGGAGGAGTTGGGCAGTGACTACCCTATGGAAGAGAGCGGCGTTTTTAGCGGCCATAATTATACTATGGGAGACGGTATTTAGACTGGGCATCTGGCCGGAGTTCATGTTCCCCGGACCCTTGCAGGTCTTCGAAACCCTGGTGCGGGGATTTAGGGAAGGAAACTATGGGCCGGCGCTGCTAAACAGTCTTCGGCGACTATTTACGGGATACGTGATCGCCGTACTCCTTGGAACCCTCATCGGAGTACTGATGGGACGGTTTAACACCCTGGAACAGACCCTCGGTGCCGTAATACTGCCCCTGCAGTCGGTGCCCAGCGTGGTTTGGCTGCCCCTGGCCCTCCTATGGTTCAGCATGGGGGAGTCAGCCATGATCTTTGTGGTGGTCATCGGCGGTCTGTGGAATATGATTATGAGTACCACCGCCGGGATTAAAGGGGTGGATCCGGTGCTGATCCAGTGCGGTAAGAATTTGGGCTTTGGGGGAGGAAAAATCTTTACCAAGGTGATTCTGCCGGCGGCAATCCCCAGTATGATTACGGGAATGCGTCTGGCCTGGGCATTTTGCTGGAGAGCCCTAATGGCGGCGGAGATCATCGGTACGGGACAGGGTCTCGGTCAGGTATTGATGTGGGGCCGGGATATGGGAAACATGAGTACCGTAATGGCGGTGATGTTCATCATCGCTGCAACGGGTATGATTTCCGACGGTTTCGTATTTAAACGGTTGGAAAACCGGATTTATCGACAGTGGGGGCTGCTTTAAAAAGGATAGTCCCGGAAAAAAGGGTTTGAATCCACCCGGAATCGAAGGCTACAAAGCTACAATGATTCACTTGGTGAATATCCACAAATATATATCAAAAATGATAAGGAGGCAAAGCATGAATCAAGCAAACGGCAAGAACACAGCTGGTCCGAAGAGGATCAAAAGAAACAAAGTATTACTGGGAATGATAGCGATTTTATTAGTAGGGGTGTTGGCCGGTTGCGAAATCGGAGCTACCTCGAAGGAAGAAGTGAATGTGGGATACTTTCCGAACCTGTCCCATGCCGGGGGAATCGTCGGGATGAGTGAAGGGATGTTTGAAGAAGGTCTAGAGGGTTACGATCTACAGGAGATGACCTTCCCCAACGGTTCCCTGTTTATGGACTCCCTATCCACGGGGCAGATTGATATCGGATTCGTGGGACCGGGACCGGTACTGAACCGTTATCTGCAGGGCGGCGACGTGGTGATCCTTGGAAATGCCACGAATGCAGGAAACGTGTTGGTCCTTCGGGAAGGCCTGGAGTACAATAGTCCTAAGGACTTAGAAGGGCTGACCATCGCCACGGCCTCCACCGGTTGCACCCACGACCTGCTGCTTAGAAAAATGCTTGACGAAGAGGGGATGGCCGTGGAAGAGGACGGCGGAAGCGTAAAGCGGATCCCTCAGCGACCGGCGACGAATATCGGCATGATGGAGCAGGGACAGATTGACGGAGCCCTGGTTTCGGAACCCTGGGCCAGTATGATGGAAGCCCAAGGGGTTGGCAACGTAGTTGTGGACTTTGACGAAGTACCCTGGGAAGGGGAAGTGCCTGCGACGGTAATCGCCGCCCAAAGGGACTTCGTGGAAGAAAACCCGGAAATCGTGGAAGCCTTCTTGAAGGCCCATGAGGAAAGCGTAGCCTTTGTCAATGAAAATGAAGATAAAAGCATTGACATCCTCCAAAAAGAAATTAGAAGGATTACCGACCAGGAGCTGGACGTGGGTACCTTACAAAGTTCCCTAAACCGGGTGGTCTTTACCCCGGACCTGGATCAACAGGTGGTAACGGAGTTTGCCCAGCTGTTGACGGACCTGGGATTTGTGGACAGTGACCGGGATCTGGAGGATATCTTCTGGGAGCAGTAACAGATCGGAACAACCAAAGGTCAATGATCAATGGAAAATTCCCGGAGTAGTCATTAAACTGTAAAAACCGGGGTATCAATAACAGCATAGTGGGAAAAAGGGAAAAGGAGGCATCGTTATGATTTATCAAAGCATTACGGAGCTGGTGGGAAAAACCCCGGTGGTGCAGCTGCAGAATTTACCGGATCCCAAAGGGGCCAAGGTGTATGTGAAGGTGGAGTCCTTTAACCCCTCGGGGTCGGTGAAGGACCGGGCGGCCTTGAGTATGATCGAAGAGGCGGAAAAACGGGGGGATTTAAAACCCGGCGGTACTATCATCGAACCCACTTCAGGCAACACCGGCATCGGTATGGCCATGGTGGCGGCGGCCAAGGGGTACCGGTTGATCATCATCATGCCGGGAAATGCCACAAAAGAGCGAATCAGTATCCTAAAGGCCTACGGGGCGGAGGTGCATCTTACCCCGGAGGAGCTTCGGATGAGTGGAAGCATTGATAAGGCCAAGGAACTTCTAGCGGAGATCCCCGGCAGTTATATGCCCAATCAGTTCGTGAACCCCGACAACCCGAAAATCCATGAAACCACCACGGCCAAGGAGATTATAGAGGATTTTCCCCGGGGGCTGGACGCTTTTGTGGCCACCGCCGGTACCGGCGGCACCATCAGCGGCACGGGAAAGGTGCTTCGCCGACATGATAAAGATGTAAAAATCTATGTGGTGGAGGCCAAGGGCTCTCCGGTGATCGCCGGCGGCGAACCGGGGCCCCATAAAATCGTGGGCACCGGCCCCGGTTTTATCCCTGAAACCCTGGACCGAAACATCTACGATGAAATTCTTCATATCACCGATGAACAGGCCATTGAAACCATGAAGGCCCTGGGACAGCGGGAAGGGATCTTCTCCGGGGTCTCCGCCGGGGCGGCGGTATATATGGCCTTGGAGAAGGCCAAGAACCTTACTCCTGATCAAAAAATCCTGGTGATGCTTCCCGATACCGGAGAGCGCTACCTCAGCATGGACTTGTTTTAACAATAAAAGCGTGACAGCGGGACGGAATTGTTGACACACCCTACCTTCAGTGGAGGTGACAA
>CAZTIJ010000236.1:0-1113 GCA_964613365.1 uncultured Clostridiaceae bacterium
AAGCTGTAGGACGTTAGAAGGGCCACAAAGCAGGTGGTGCAAATCGCCGCCTTGATGGCATCTCCCTTTCGGACATAATCCGATTTTCTGTAGTTTTTCATGGATCCTATTCCTCCTAGTCTCGGTTTCTTTGGCTTATCCTCTTTGTCTTCTCCGGGCTGTCAGTTTTTTATACCCTCATTATACACATCTACCAGGGCTTCGGCAATTTTTTTCGGTGAAAAAATTTCCTTCATTTCCTGAGAAAGGGTGCTTGGATCATACTGATCAATGCGTTGAACCATCCGGATCATAGCCTGTTTCAGATCCTCCCGGTCTCCCCCCGGGACCAAAATACCATTTTTTTCTGTTATAAAGTCCTGGGGACCCCCTTTTGCCAGGGAAATCACCGGCAGTCCTGCGGCCATTGCCTCTATAAAGGCCACGCCAAAGGTCTCCAGTTTCGAGGCCAGGACAAAGGCCTGGGACTGCTGCATTTTCTCTGCTATGGTCTCCCGGGGCTGCTGGCCCATTAAAAACACTTGGGTTTCAAGGTTTTTTTCCGTTATCAGGGTTTGCAGGGCCTCCCGTTCCGGGCCGCCGCCGTAAATATACAGTTTTACTCCCTTAGGGGCTAATGGATGCTCCTCGCCGCCCTTCTCCCTAGAAAAGGCTTCAAAGAAAGCTTCGATCAACAGATGATGCTCCTTATGTTTTTGAAGGCTACCCACGGAAATGAAGTGAAACTCAGAGGGAGGGGTCTTTTTCTTATGGGGATCGTACTGAAAACGACCGGTATCTACAATATTGGGAATCACCCGGGGCCTGATTCCGAAATGTCTGTTTAGATTTTCTGCCAGGTACTGACTGACTGCGAGAAATTGATCCACCTCCCGGTAGGTTTCCTCCCCTAGTTTTTGAAGCCTAGGATCCAGCACCTCCTGATTCAGACCGGAGTAATGTTCGGTATAGACCAGGGGAAAATCTCGGTTTTTCAGAACCTTGGTTGCGGCGTGACCCACATTGATAAACTGGGCATGGACCACATCCGGTTTTCCCCGCTCCGCCACCATTTTTTTATAGAGTTTCTCAAGGGCGGTGATTCGAACTTTTTGGGTCAGGTTCTTCCCGATA
>CAZTIJ010000236.1:1123-3444 GCA_964613365.1 uncultured Clostridiaceae bacterium
TTCCCACGGGAAGATTTAAGGCGATTACCGTGACTCCCCGGTGTTGTTTTTGTTCAAATCCCCAGGACCTTTTTTTCCGACGGGACCGAAGATCCAGGGCCCCGTAGGTCACCCGGTGGCCCAGGTCCGCTAAGGCCTTGGCCTGATCAAACTCAAAAATGCCGTTCATGGGGTAGGCCTCGGTGGGATAGCCCCGGGCAAGGATGAAAATATTTAAGGGTTTCTTTGTCACAGCGGCGTCCTCCTAGGATTCATAGATTTCCATCATTTTCTGAGCAATGGTCTGCCAGTTAAAGTCTTTTGCCTGCTCTTTGCCGTTTCTCCTCAGGCGGTGATAATTATCCAGGATCTTTTCGACTCCCGCTTCAATGGTTTTCGGGTCCTCGGGGTCGACGGAGTACCCCACTTCACCTTCGTGGTAAAATCCGTCAAAGCCCCGATCTTTGCTGTAAAGGATAGGCAGACCCTGGCTTAGGGCCTCCACATAGACCAGCCCAAAGGTCTCCCGGTGGGAGGCCATTATGAAAAGATCGCTTGTGGCCATGATTCTTCGAATTTTTTCCGGGTCGGTAACGTAGCCGTAAAAGGTAACCCGGTCTTCCAGGTTTAAGCTTTTGACCTGTTTTTTCAAGTCCTCTTCCAGGGGACCGGAACCGATGATTTTAAGATTCATGTTCTCTCCCCGCAGTGTGAAGGCGGCTAAGGCTTTTAGAATGCTGCCCACGTTTTTGTTTTCATTCAAGACGCCGATGAAAAGCCAGGTGGGATGGTGAAGCTCTTTTTCCCCGTTCTCCTCCTCTAAGGATGCTTCCGGGGGGCCTTCCTCTAACCAGTGGCCTTCAATGCCGTTGGGAATCACCAGGGCTTTTTCCTTAAGACCTTCGGCAACCTTTGGAGGAAGCATGGACAAAAGGTAGTTTTGATAGGCATGGGAGATGAACACCACGGCCTTGGCCTCTTGTAAGATCTTATACATAAAGGGGCGTAAATGAAGGGCCTTTTTATAAAACCGGTTGATATCCGTTCCCCGGACACTGACCACATAGGGAATGCCATGCTTCTTGTGGATCCGGTAGGCCGTACCCCCGTCGCTGAAGATGGTATGGGCATGGATCAAATCCACGGACTCCTTCTTTAACACCTGTTCCTCCAACACCCTTTGTTGCTTTCGGATCTTTTGGAAATAGAAATAACGATGATGTTTTTTGATCATGTGGGGAAAGTAATAATTGACCGAAGGGTAACGGTTTTGATCCAGGGCGTTTACCCCCTGGAGCTCCTTTTTCCGAACCGGAACAAACACTTCCTGTTTCAGCCCCTTTTTCGCCAGTTCCTTTACCATATTTTTATATAGCCGGTTGCCGATATAGTAAGAACAAATATGTAACAGTTTCATCCGTCTCATCCTCTTTTTCAAACAGGGAAGCGACGCATCGCTTCCCTGTGGTTTGTGTTTATTGTATGGTTTTTCGGTATGCTGCCGATTATTCGGTTGTTCACTTTTTCCTTGTTGTTTTCTACAAACTCCAGTAATGATAGTTTTCCTGCTCCATTACATCGGGATCCATGATCCCCTTGACGTCGATCATTACCTTCACAGGATCCCCATACATATTTCCGATGGTTTTTAGGTCATAGTGTTGTTCAAACTCATCATGGGCTACGGCGAAAACCACAGCACTGAGGCCTTTCATCTCTTCCTTGGAACAAAGGGTGATGCCGTATTCCCGCTCCACCTCTTCTCTGTCGGCTACCGGGTCGTGGACAAGAACCTCCAGGTCATATTCCTCCAATTCTTTGATAATATCAATCACCTTGGTGTTTCGAACATCGCCGCAGTTCTCCTTGAAGGTGATTCCAAGAATTCCCACCTTTGAGCCCTGGATGATTTTTCCCGACTTGATCAGCTTTTTAATGGTGTTCTCCGCTACATACTTCCCCATACCGTCATTGATTTTACGGCCGGCTAAAATAATCTGGGAGTGATATCCCAGCTGCTCTGCCTTGTAGGTAAAGTAGTAGGGGTCCACGCCGATGCAGTGTCCGCCCACCAGGCCGGGGGTAAACTTAAGGAAGTTCCATTTGGTGCCGGCGGCTTCCAATACCTGTTGGGTGTTGATGTTCATTTTATTAAAGACCATGGCCAGCTCATTCATAAAGGCGATGTTAATATCCCGCTGAGAATTTTCAATGACTTTCGAAGCTTCCGCCACCTTAATGGTCTGGGCGCGGTGTACCCCGGCTTCAATGATGGCCTCGTACACTTTCGCAATCAAATCCAAGGAAGCCTCGTCGGAGCCGGAAACCACTTTGACAATTTT
>CAZTIJ010000237.1:0-675 GCA_964613365.1 uncultured Clostridiaceae bacterium
GGTCCCGGGGCAAAACGTCAAAGTCAACCGCCTTGGTCATGGGGTCGGTCTTGAGGTTGCGCTGGAGCCGGCCCCACTTTTTCTGATCAATCCCACTGTTTCCCAACACCCTCTTATAAGCCCGCGGTAGGTCATTATAATTCACGTCCGCCCATTTCGCCAGCGCCCGGGACTGCATTAAGACCGTAGCCGCCCGCAGCGCCCGCTCGATCATCTGCGCCCCGGAGAGCCGAGTAAGATTAGTCGCGGCCAGCTGTGAGAAATTTTTAACGCTTTCTGAGGTCTCGAACTGTGAGAATTTGCGCCCGCCGGTGCGGACGGTCAGCCCCTCGGTGCCGCCCCCGAGTTGGTTGTAGTACCGCTGCATTGTCGCCATCTGCATCGCATGCTCCCAAACACCAATATTTGCTGCGTAGGCCCGAGCATGTTCGCTGCCAATTACGTCTATGAGCGCCTTCATCTGCTGAGTCATCCCGCTTCCGAACCCCCCGGTGTGAAACCGGGCGGACAGTAACGAGATCATAGAATCTTGCGAGGCCATGGCGAGCGGCACCAGGCCGAGAAACTGTGTAACCATCCAGTTACGGGCGGCGGACGACCAGTTGGCAATATTTTGATTGACCGGGTTGTAAAGCTCGCCGGTGATGGACTGCCCTATGCGGTAAACACGCTCGA
>CAZTIJ010000237.1:685-3393 GCA_964613365.1 uncultured Clostridiaceae bacterium
TTTCGCGTTCCGGTGTATCCTTCCCCCACCATTTCCCCAACCGAGCGGTTATTTCTGTTGGGGCTTTCCCTTGTTGTAAACGATGTTGTTTATGAAGTTCTTTCGCCATTTTCTCAAGAACCTCACGGGGGCGCGGGCCAAGGTCTTCAGCAATAACAACATCCCGAATTAAATTACGGATATTATTACTTAAAATCTCGGTAAAACCTCCTTCTCCGTAACGATGAAAGTATTCAAATTCAGCTTCAGCGTTTTTCCAATGTGTTTTCCGGGAATGACTTATTGATTTTCGGGTGTCATTTACAAGGTCCCGGGTGATGATAGAAGAAAGAATAGCATCAGCGCTGGCTTCAGGGTCCGGATGAAATTCCGGGTCGAGATTCTCCCGGAGAAAATTTTTCCACCCGTCAAGATCACTTTTAATCCGTGAGGGGGAGTTCGTTTGTGGTACATAGTGCTCACGCCTTCCCACATAACTCCCGGCTCCTTCGAGCCGGCTCAAAAAAGGCTCTGTTACTTCTCGTATCGCTTTGGTGTGTTGTTTCGCAGCACGATTTCCGGTATCAATCCCCAGCATTTCTCTGTGTACATCCAAAGCGAGGGGTGTCTCCCTGATTGTAAGCCCTTGAGTAGCAAGGGCGTCCCACACGGGCTTGAGTTGACCATGCAAGTAAAAAGAAGTCAGACCTTCAATCTTTTTTGATACGCTCTGACGTGTCGCTGGTTTGTAAAGTCCGTCTTGTTCAATAAAATTACGAAAAGCCGATATTTTCTCCCGGGTGGTTTTAAACTGGCCCAGCCAATCCCAGAGTTCTACGGTTTTTTCCTTCTGTTTGACTTTTGTAATCCTCTCCTCGAACAACCGTTGCCGCCATTCCTGCGTGGCTGTGTGAAAACGCTTGACCTGTTCGTCAGAAGAAAGATGAGAATTTTTCTTTATTCTCTGATAAATACTATCAATCTCATCAACAACTTCGGAATCAACATCAGCTTGGCGAAGAAGTTTTTTAACATCGCTAAAACATTTATCAAATCGGGACATATCAGCACCTTATAAGTGTTGTATCAATCGCCTCTATCGTTTGTTCCAGATCAGAAACGTCAACCCCTTCACGTTTCGCGTAGGCGATTACATCTTCTGCCTCAGGAATTTCCCGGGTGGCGGCCTCCCGAGGGGTTACTTCATTTGCCGTGCCAGCAGTACGGGTCATGGGGGGTGGTGTAATGGGCGACTCCAATCCAGCGGCCTCTAATACTGACATCAGTTCCATCGGGTCAACAAGATCCTCCCGCGCTCCGGGGGTGTACCGTGACCGCATCTCGTTAAGATTCTCATAGGCTTGCGCCCGCTCGGGGCTGCCTGGAGCCATCTGGTCAAGTTCTGCCTCCTGCATCCGGATCGCCCGTTCGTAAACGCCGTCCACACCCTGCTGGTTAAAGTCACGAAGAAGGGCGCGTTCGTCCGGGGTGAGTTCGCTGCGGGGTTTCATTGCTGCGTCCATGACCATCCGGAACTCGGGGTATACCTCCCCCTCCCCTATGGTTTTTAACACTTCTCGGTTGCGTCTTCGGATTCGTTCCAGGTCATCCGGGTTGAGCAGGCGAGGGTTCTCCTGCGCCCGGGCGGCCTGGTAGGCATCACCCAGCACCCCGCGTTGTTTGAGCAGACGGACTTGTTCCGCCGTGGCCTGGCCCATACGCAGTGAGTGAAAGGCCAGAGCTTCCGGCATAATATCTTTGGCCCGACGGGGCATCTGCCGGGTGCGCTCGCCCATCTTGCGGAAATAGTTTGCTATGACCGGGGAGTCCGGATCAATATTAAGGGTCCGGGCCTTGTTAAAAGCCTTTTCGTTCCCCTCAGCCAACTCACGCACCCATCGGGCAGCGCCGCCGTCGTAATCGGAAAACATCGTTTTCAGTCGGGCATCGGGGGTGTAGCGGTGCGACAGGTAGCCGTCCCGAAAGGCCGGCGCCTTAACGCCCATGGCATCCTGGGCTTGCTCGGCGGTCATCCGGAAGGGGGCTGCCTGGATGTCACCGTCCACGATCCCCTGGGCTATCGCCTGTTGGTCACGTCTTGGCACGGGTGCGCCTTCGGTCCCTGACCCCCGGCCAAACGCTCGACGGAGGAAATGCCCCCCGGAGGCCATGCCGGTCATAAACGGAACCGGGGCCAGGGTGGACATCAGGAGATAGTCTGCCCGGAGTTCGCCCATGCTGGTCGCCTGTACGCCGACTTCTATCGGTGAACTTGCGATACCCACCTGGGCGGCCCCACGGGCTGAATGCCGCATGGTCTGCCCGAGCGTCTTGGCCCGGCGGGCGGCCATCATTGCCTTGCCCCCCACAGGGTAGGTGGCGACGTTGACCGGATCGAGCATCCACGGGGCCATGGCACCAACAAACTCGGCCACGGGCCGGGACTCAAACTGGCTCATGTATGCCTCGCGCTCGGCCTCAAGGATCTGATATTCCATCCGGGTGCGGGTCATCCGGGGGTCATACACGACCGGGAGGTCGCCCACAGCCTCCTTAAATTCTTCTTCCGGGACGAAATTGTTCGATTCGTCATCCAGAAGGGAGGTCCACCGGCGGCGCACCTCGGGCCAGTTCTGCCGTGCGGCGTCCATGGCGGACTCAAATATGCCCCGGCGAAGTTTGGACATGGCGGGGAGGTCGCTTACCCGGACGTCTTTACCCATATATTT
>CAZTIJ010000238.1:0-3384 GCA_964613365.1 uncultured Clostridiaceae bacterium
TACAAACGGCAAAAAGCGGAATTTAAGGATCTGCTCTATGCCAATTTACGAGGAGCCAACGTAAACGAAGGGGGAGAAGGGGTGCCCAATGGCTTGGAAGTGGGCCACGGAGTCCGTCCCGGATCCATCAGCCGGTTTTTCACCCAGGGAACCATGGAACGAACGGAAAATCCCTTTGATCTGGCCCTGGACGGCCCCGGATTTTTCGGCATCGCCTCCCCCGACGGAGAGCCGCTATACACCCGGGACGGAAGCTTTAAGTACAGCGCCGAAGGGGACGTGAACCGTCTGGTCACCGCCGACGGCTACTCGGTAATGGACGAAAACAACAACCCCATCTTTCTCCCCGGGGACCTTCAAGAGATCACCGTGCAGGAAAACGGCCTGATCCAGGGAACGGATGAAAACGGGGCCTTGGTGAACGTGGCCAACCTGAAACTGGTGGACTTCATCAACCCCGAAGGTTTGGAAGCCCTAGGCGGGAACAACTACGCCGCCACCGTGGCTTCCGGAGGAGAAGCGGAAGTACAAGGAGGCCCTCGGGGACTTTCTGTACGACAGAATTACTTAGAGGGTTCCAACGTGCAGGCCGTGGACGAAATGGTGCGAATGATCACCGCCCAGCGGGCCTATGAAACCAGCTCCAAGGCGGTACAGACCTCCGACGAGATGATGGGCATCGCCAACAATATGCGGCGATAAGAGCCGATAAAAGACCACAGGATCCTATATAAACTTTTGTTTTGAGAAAAAAGCCCCGGGATGTGCCTTTAGCAGCCATGCATCCATGAAAGAAGGGGTATTAGGAGGGATACAATGGAAATTAGTTATCAACCCTATCTACCGGACCAAGGAGCGGAGTCCGCCCAACAGCGGCTGGAACGGATGTCCGCCGGGGACCAAAAGACGGAACAACAGGCCTTAAAGCAGGCCACGGAGGACTTTGAAGCCATCTTTCTTACGATGATGTTTAAGAATATGCGAAACACCGTCCCCGACGGAGGACTGATGGAGAAAAGCTTCGGCCGGGGAGTCTATGAAGAAATGCAGGATGAGAAAATGGCCGAGGAAATTGCCCAAAACGGCGGCGTCGGTCTTGCCAAGGACCTGTATCAGCAGCTAAGCCGGCAGATGGGCTATGAAGAAGCGGCGGCATCGGTGGCAAAGACTGCTGAAGATCGCCCCTAAGAAAAGCGCAACTATACAAAGAAAAGAGTAACAGAAACAGGAAGGAGGGAATTTTAATGGAGCTGGATATTTTAAAAATCAAGGAAATTCTCCCCCATCGTTATCCCTTTTTGCTGGTGGATAAGGTTCGGGATTTGGAGCCGGGGAAAAAAGCCCTGGGAATCAAAAACGTAACAGCCAATGAGCCCTTTTTTCAGGGACATTTTCCCGAAAAGCCCTTGATGCCCGGGGTGTTAATGGTGGAAGCCTTGGCCCAGGTGGCGGGACTTACCTGCACCATCGAGGGAGACCAAAACAAACTGGGGGTCTTCACCGGTATAGATAAATGCAAGTTTCGAAGACAGGTGGTTCCCGGGGATGTGTTGGAACTTCATGTGGAGATCACCGCCTTTCGAAGGGGCATGGGAAAAGCCCAAGGAAAAGCCATGGTGGACGGAGAGTTGGCCTGTTCCTGTGAATTGTCCTTCGCTTTGGTGGACCGATAGGAAGTATTCAAAATTATTAAAATAAATTTACGTTATAACTGATAAATGTTTTCAAAGTATGATATAATAAATATGATACATCATAATAATAACGTTGAATTACTTAATAAGCGAGCTACAGACTTTTTGATAAGGAACGACCTATCTCCTCCTTCTATAGGCCTTTTTTATAAGGGTCTATAGTTTTTTTTGCCGGGAAGGAAAAGAATTATGATACCATAGAGGTAATAGTAGTGGGGAGGGATCCTATGGATTTTTTTACAACCTTTTATCAGATCTTATCACTGTTTATTCTCATCGCCGTGGGCTGGGGGGTATCCCGTTTAAAGCTGGTGGATCAAAACTTTATCAAAACCCTGAGCGGGTTTGTGATCAAAGTGACCCTGCCGGCGATGATTATTAAGTCCATGCAGTTTGATTTTTCCGTGGAGGTGTTATGGGACAGCGCCTATATGTTTTTGGTGGGGATCGGTATGTATACCCTGATGATTGCCCTGTCCTACGGTATTGTGAAATTCAGCGGATTTACCGGAGGGAAGGCCAATGCCCTGCAGTTTCTCATCATTTTCGGCAATGTGGGTTATATGGGCTATCCCGTGATGGCCTCGATCTTCGGGGATGAGGGGGTTTTTTATACCGCCCTGTTTAATATTCCCTTTAACTTTTTAATGATGAGCCTCGGGGTCTATCTCATGACCCGGAAGGAAACCCCCGGTGGCCACCCCGACGGGTCTTCGAAAAAGCCTTCGGGGAAGACCGGGTTACAGCGGCTAAAGGCTTTGATCAACCCCGGAATTGTGGCCACCTTCACCGGTTTTACCCTGTTTGTCCTGTCCATTGAGATTCCCGGCCCCCTGTTTCGGGCCATGGACGCCTTAGGGGAAGCCACCACCCCCCTGGCCATGATCATCATCGGCGCCAACCTTTCCCGGGTGGCCCTGGGCAGTGTTTTTCGGGAAAAAGCCATGTATGGCCTGATGTTTCTCAGGCTCGTGTTGATTCCCGGATTTCTATACCTTTTGTTAACGGTGCTGGGAGCCGAGGGGTTTATTCTGAAGGTACCGGTGCTGATTTTTTCCATGCCCGCCGCCGCCAACGCCGTGGTGTTTGCGGTGATGTACGAGGGAGATGCGGACTTTGCGGCGAAGGGGGTCTTCTTTACCACCCTGTGTTCCGCCGTGACCCTGCCCATCATCGCCTATATGCTGCTGGGCTAGGGGCTGAGCTAGGATATAGGAGGCAATGAAAAAAACGCCCGGGAAAGCCGGGCGTCGGTTTGACAAGTAAAAGCATTACTGTATATGTGGAGTTCTTTTTTGATACTCTACGATCAATTCATCGATTCTGCAGCTCAGGAAATAAACCTCTTCCTTCGTTCCGTTTTCGGTCAGGTATTGATGTAGGGCAGCTTTCAATCGTCGGATTTCCAGTTTCAAATCTCGGGTGGAAAGTTCCTGGATATTGCTCTTCGTCGGGATTGCCAAATGTTTTAACAAAGGAAGCGCCTCCTTTATATGCTGCGTCCTGGGTAAACCTGTGTCTACCATAAAACTCTAGTCTGAAAGTATCAGATATTATATTTAGTATACCGAAAAGGGACTTACTAGTCAAGGTACCTAATCGTTGAATAAATGACAATTTTCGACAAATATCCCAGAGGGATCTCTGAGAACAATTCTTAAAAAAAATGAAAAATCAGTTGGAAACTCTA
>CAZTIJ010000239.1:0-3372 GCA_964613365.1 uncultured Clostridiaceae bacterium
GCATTTAAGTATTGAGTTAGATTTAGCCTGAAAGCCACAGCCCTTCACCGGGAACGAAGTTACGCTAAGACGGTGGATCTTAGAGGTTTGGTTCAGGGTGTTTTTGGCAATCAAATAGTACAAGTTTTGGCAATCAAAAATACAATTTCCAGTACGAACAATCTTACTTGATTAAAGAGTTGGTCATACGGTAGCTTTTTCCGATAAACATCAACATGTGAGAATGGTGAACCAACCGGTCTACAATGGCAGCAGTTAGTTTTTCATCGAAGAGAAAGCCTTTCCAGCGTCCAAACTCGATGTTAGTAGTGATAACAACACTTTTAGACTCGTAGCACAAAGAGATGATGTCAAACAGCATTCGGGCTCCTTCCTGATGAAGGGGGAGGTATCCCCATTCATCAAGAATCAATAGATCCGCCTGTCTGATCTTTTTATATGTTTTTGCCACTTTTTTAGGGTCTTTGCTCTCAAGGTGATGGATAAGATCATGGACTCGGAAGAATACCGCTTTCTTGCCCTGAGAGATTGCTTTGACTCCTAAGCCTACTGCCAAATGAGTCTTTCCGGTACCCACAGCTCCATAGAGGATGATATTTTCTTTCTTGTCCAGAAAATCTAAGGACGCCAACCCTTCCTGCCCTAGTTTATCCGGAAAACGAATCTGTGAAAAATCATACTCTTGAAGGGACTTTATTACAAGGAATCCGGCATTATTTAAATTTCTGATCCGCCTTTTTTCTTCCCGGTCCCGATCCAGTTCCCGCAGAAGCTTTAGTAGGAACGCTTCGTGGCTTTCGGCCTCGATGGTTGGATAAATCTCCATCAATGTATGAGAAAGACGAAGTTGTTTTTGATACTTTTGTATTTCTTCCTTCATTGCCGCTCGCCTCCCATCAACTGATCATATTGGGTGATATCAGTTTTATAGGAGGGTAGATCCGATGGAAGAGAGAGGGTACTATTATAGATTCCTCGATTCTCTTTTAAACGTCTGTACGTAACCGCAATAGCGTTAGGAGATAGGCTGTGGTGCTTTTTCGTCTCCTGTAAAACGAGATCGGCGTAAGCCATATCTTCTTCTAACAGGATCAGCTTTAGTGCCTGTAAGGCTTTACTGAAGTTTTCCTTATCCAATGTCGGTAGGTACTCCTGCCAAGTTTCCGGAAGTAGCGTATAAATGCCCGAGTATTTTAGTGCGGCTGGGCGGGTGCGAATCACATCGATGAAATCTATGTACTGAATGGATTCTCCTCCCTTGGTAAAAAGACGAGCATGTTTTGCTATAGGCTCTGATAAATCTTTGGATAAAATATCAATTTCTTCCGCCATAACTTTTAATACAACCGACTGTCCCACATGCTTTGGGCTGGCAGAATACCGGCAACCGGAGAATTCTACAAGTCCATATTTATTGACTTTACGCGCTTCATAACGCGCCGTATCAAAAGGAATCTTATTTACCGGTGTCATCTGGCTTTGTTCCTGTTCAAACAGCGTATCAATCGGTTGCTTTAGGCGGTAATGAATTTGTTTATTACGCTCCGTACATCTTGCAAGAAGCTGTTTGTTAAAGGTTTTGAGATTCTTAATAACGGGTTCGGGGACGAAAAGGTTTCTTCGCAAGGCCCCTACTTTGTTTTCTACATTGCCTTTTTCATGGCCACTGTTAGGGTTACAAAACTTGATTCCAAAACCGTAGTGGGTGGCAAAGCGTGTAATGAACTCGGCAGCTTTTAGTTGACCTTTTTCGTCACGACTTCTAAGAGCAGCCGTAGACATTTGATCAAACCAGAGTGCTTTTGGTACATACCCGATGTAGTGAAAGATCATCAAAAGGCCCTCAAGTAGTGCTTCTCTTGTTTCACTTCTTGTAAGCACGACAAACCCTGCATTTGACTTTGGAAAGGACACCACTAATTCATAAAACTTCTTTCGTGTTTCATTTTCAAATGCTTCGAGACTGCCGAAATCTACTTGTGCTTCTCCGCCTGGATGGTGCAACAGCAGATGAGGATTCTGATTTCCATAAATCTTCTCCTTTTCTTCTTTTACCAGATTTCGAACGGTGCGGTCAGAAACGTCAAGAAGTTCAGCGTATTCTTCTTGTAGCCGTTCATAAACCCTTTTAGCCGTATGCCTTTGTTTGCGGTGTCGGGTTTGGTCTTCCTGTAACCATTTTTTTATGATGGGCCGAAGAACATCTGACTTGTTTGGCCGCTGTGCTTTGTGATTTTCTTCGTTGAAGTCTTCTTGTTCTACGTATTTACGGATGGTGCGATAATTAAGACCAGTCATTTCTTTAATTTCTGTGTACTTTTTTCCTTTCATGTAAAAGAGTTCTCGGATATAATGGATTTGAGTAATTGTCAGCACTTCCTTTCCTCCCTATAAGCTTAGTCACCTAATAGGGTATTCTTAAAGGTTCGTACTGGCAATTACTTTTTGTATTTTTGACTGCCATTTGTTGTATTTTTAGATTACCATAAACATTCAGGGTTTTCGCAAACATAAAGACGTTATATGAAAGCTTTGTAGTAATTAAGATAAAAAATATTGGTAAGGGAATTTCAGTCTAAGCATAGATAAAATAATTATGGAGGGGGAATCTAAATTGAAAAAAATTATAATGATATCAATCTTAATCATGGTGTTTTTCAGTTTGATAGGTTGCGGTAACGATGATGGGATTTCAGAAACCATGAGTGGTGAAGGTGAGTATTGGGAAGTTGAATTTACTTTTGTTGAAGATGAGAATAGTTATAATTATATCCTTAGGTACAAAGGCGATGTTGAAGATCTAACGCCGGATGAAAACATTAGAATAGGTTCTTTATGGTTACACCAGGATGCTGAGTTAATAGTGGAAGCAGCTCAGGAAGAATCATTAGCAGACATGATCTTAAATGAATCAACAGAAGCATTAAATGATATGATTGAGTTTCAGGGAGATCGATCCGAAGGATATTCAACTTATGGTTTAAATATCCTTGATGGCAGTATTAACACAATAATACATAATAACGGAGAACTAAAAAGAAGCCATGTTTTCCTTGAAAAAGACCAAGAGTACGTGGGCTCAAGCTTTTATTTCGCTGTAAACTGGGATGATAATTCGGAAAGTTTTATTGTAGATTAGAAGGGTTTTTAGGATCGCTTCAGCAAAAACAAAGTTATGTGCAATCTCTTTAGAAGATTATTGATAGCAAAAAATACAGGTGCGGAGAAAAAGAAAATCTCACCCGTGGAATGAATGAGATCAAGAGTTTTATAATTGTTTAAGAAAGTCGTCTAACTCAATAGCAGCTTGTTCCAGGATGCTCTTGAGTGTCCCTTTAGCAATTTCATTATGCATTGGTATAATAACAATTC
>CAZTIJ010000240.1:0-3371 GCA_964613365.1 uncultured Clostridiaceae bacterium
CGTATTCGTGCATCTCATCATTTTTCGAATGCACCCCGTCACTAAGGGTGATGACTTTGTAGGCATTGGCCAAGGCGTCGGAAGCCGTACTTCTTACACATACGTTGGTCCAAACTCCCGTGACCACAACGGTGTCAATGTTTTCCTCCTTCAAATACAAATCCAGGTCCGTATGTTGAAAAGCACTGTGGCGCCGCTTCGGAATGATGTACTCGTCTCCTTGGGGATACAGTTCCTTAATGAAATCGGAACCCCAGGTTCCCGCCACCGCATGTCGGGGCCGTACCCGAAAGTCCGCATCGTTTTTCCGATGGGCCTCTTGGATGTGTACGAGATGAATGTCATCTTTTCCCTCGGCGTTTCTTTGTCGCACCCATTCCATCAGCTTTTGAAGGTTGGGAACGATTTTCTCTCCACCGGGACAACGCAGGGGTGCTTTTTCCCCGATAAAGTCGTTTAACATATCGATGATTACTATTGCATGTCTGGCCATTATAAATTGCCTCCTTATATTTTATCATAATTTTTAGAATTTCAAAGAATAATCTTTATAAAGCCCCTTGATCTTCCACGGAATACCAAGGGGCTTTGATCCATCATGGTTTGGCCGCCCGGGCCGGGAGTTGCTTATTTATTCTCTGCAATGGGATACTTGATCACATTGTCCAGCTTTCGAATGCTTTGTCTTCGGATAAAGTTTCCGTAGCCTTCTTCTCCCACGATGCCATGGTCAATGTCGTATACCACTTTTCCCCGTACCACGGTTTTTACCGGCTTTCCTTTTAACTTCATGCCGTGCAGAGGATTGTACTTCGCCATGGAATAGGTGTCCTGCTCATCGATGGTCCACTCATGGTCCAGGTCGATGACGGTCAGGTCCGCATCGGAACCGATATGAAGGGCCCCTTTCTTGGGATACAGTCCATAAAGCTTCGCCGCATTGGTACTTAAAATGTCCACCATTTTGCTCAGGGAGATCCGTCCCTTATTGTATCCTTCGCTTACCAGGATCGGTACCATGGTCTCCACTCCCGGGATTCCCGGGAAGGTGTTCCAGATGTTGGCGCCTTCAAAGTCTTTTTCCGTTGCTATTTCGTAGGGAGCATGGTCCGTGCCGATGAAGTCCACACTGCCGTTGTCCAGACCTTCCCATAATTCCTCATTGTCTTTTTTCGTTCGCAGGGGCGGAGCAATCTTCGCAAAGGCTCCCCGCTCGCTCATGGCGTCCTGATAGTTCAGGGTCAGATAATGGGGGGTTACTTCCGAGGTTACGTCCAGTCCCCGTTTTTTCGCCTCGCCGATTAACTTCGCTCCGATTCCCGTACTCATATGGACAATATGCAGTCGGGCTCCGGTATCTTCCGCAAAGCTGATTCCCAGTTCAATGGCCGCCTTTTCCGCAAGGGCCATTCTTGCCTCCGCCCAGGCGGGACCGTCCATTCTTCCTTCCTTTTCAAACTTCTTGGTGTAGTAATCGCACATGTCGAAGTTTTCGGCGTGGATACCTACGGGCAGCCCGGTTTTCGCCACGGCCCGGAAGGCTTCCAGCATTTCGGGATCCGTTACCTTCGGATAGGTGGGTACCGACGGGGTCATGTAGCACTTAAAGGCGCATACGCCGTAGTCCGCCTGCTCCTGCACGTTGTGCAACCAGCCTTCCCGAACGTCTTCTCCCGTTACGCCGCCCCACATGGCATAGTCCACGATGGCCTTATCCTTAATGGCGTCCAGCTTCGATTCCAAATTGTCCACCGCCCGTACCGAGGGCTTCGAGCAGCAGGGCATATCCATAACCATGGTCAGCCCTCCCGCCGCAGCGGAGGAAGTACCCGTCAGGAAGTTTTCCCGATGGGTAAACCCGGGATCCATGAAGTGCACATGGGAATCAAAGCAGCCCGGCAGGGTTAAATTTTCCTTTAGATCGATGATCTCCTTAGCCTCCACCCCTTGGATGTCGGTTAAAAATCCTGCGATCTTCTCCTCTTTTACCAGGATGTTGGTTACTACGGTTTCGTCCCCCTGGGGGATTCTTGCGTTCTTATAAATTACATCATACATGTTTTTGGCCTCCTTATATTTTTAAACAACACTGTTGACCTTCCCATCTTTGGTCTTTCAAGACCGCGTTTCTTCCTTACAGACCCTTCGATACAGACCCTTCGATTAATCCATTAAGTGCGTCTCGAGGATCTGACTGCTTTCAAAACCTTCCAGTCCCAGGTAGTACTCCAGGGAATTGACGATGTGGGCAAGCTTCACCGGTCCTACGATCTCGGAACCCGTCACCCGTACACCGTAACGTTCCGCTTCCTGCTTTACCGTATTGAAGGTTCGGTACAGCGGGGTTTTGTTGCAATCAAACATATTCATGGAAACCACAACCCCTTCATGATCGGGGAACTTGATTCCTACGGACTTCACCGTGGAGAACCCGCCGCTGGGGCCCCGTACCGTCTTGGCAATTTTCTTTGCAACGGATACGTCCTCGGTATCCAAGAACACATTGTAGGCCGTGAGCCCTTCCGCCTCGGCACTGACGATGGTGGCCCCCATTTTTTCCGAAAGCTTTCCGTCGGTGCTCAGATCCGGCTTTCGACCTTCATAATCGGGATGGTCGGGATCCTCAAGAAGCTCCTTCAACCCTTCATACTGGCCCTTTCGAATATAAGCCAGGGTTTTTCGCTGTTCATTGCGGGCGTTTTCCGCAGCGAAAAAGATGGGCACTCCCGTTCTTTCGTGGAGCTCGGTACCGATTTCCTCCGCCAAATCCACACACTCTTCCACGGTGGTGTTCTTAAAAGGGAACAGAGGGATGGTATCCTGGGCTCCGATTCTGGGATGGGAGCCTTCCTGCTCGCTCATGTCGATGAGTTCCGTGGCCTTTGCCGCCATATTCAGCAGCGCTTTTTTTAAGGGTTCCGGCTCGCCGATGGCACAGAGTACCGTTCGGTTAAAATCATGTTCCGGCTCGCAGCTTACCAAGGTTACCCCTTCTTTGTTTCTCAGCTCGTCCGCCACGGCGTTGATCACATTCTCTCTTCTGCCGTCACTGAAATTCGGCACGGCCAACATATACTTCTTTTCTGTCGTCATACTACAAACCTCCCTGATACATTTATTTATATCCTACTTTTCAAACTATGCTTTTATGATAACACAAACGGTTTCGAATCGCTTTGTTATAAATTTATAATTCTTTAGCGGCCTTTTTTCTGTCATAACCCCTATATCCATGTTTTTCAAGGAAACCGAGGATTTTTTCCAAGGAAACGGCCCTGTTTTTTTATAACGATGGGATCATTACAGGTTCTTCCCCGGTTCCTGCGGTTTTTTTATTTTGTTACTTATTTATAAAGCAAATCAATTGTCTA
>CAZTIJ010000241.1:0-3364 GCA_964613365.1 uncultured Clostridiaceae bacterium
GAAATATCCTTCGCTTATGAATTAATTCGACATCCTTCTCCTAATTCCTTCTTTAATGTTAAAAAAAAATAATTCAGAATATTACCTTGGTGTGGGTATAAACTTTTCTTTGAACAGCTTGATAATATAACCATCGGTACAACCGGCAATAAAATCAACGATTCCCCGTTCTAAACCTTCCTGTTCAGCAATAAAACGATATTTCTCAGGCAATTCCGAGGAGTGATTTAAAAAATAAGAAAACAAAAATTCTATTATATAATGGGCTTTTTTACGTTCTTTACTGCAAAAATCCCCTCGATAAACTCTTGAAAACATAAAACTTCGAAGTTTTGCCATCATGACCTTTGCTTCTTCACTCTGGTGGGTTTTGATTTTATCTTCAATGCCTACAGAGGAATCCTCCAGTACTTTTCTTGTTTCCATGATTAAGTCCTTCGTTAAGGTATTTACCCGAGCACTATGGGTATAACCTAAATACACCAACAAGTCTTTGGGAATTTCCGATTCTTGTAACACACCGACGCTCAAACTATCCTGTATGTCATGGCATAAATAAGTTATCCGGTCCACAATTTTCACTACATTACCTTCTAAGGTTATGCAGTGCTCACGTCCGGTATGGTTCAAGATTCCGTCTCGAACTTCGAAGCTTAAGTTTAGTCCCTGACGCTGTTTTTCAAGTTTATCTACAACCCGAAGACTTTGTTCATTATGTTTAAAATGTCCGGTCAACTCCCGTAAAGTGTCTTCTCCGCTGTGACCAAAACAGGTGTGGCCTAAATCATGCCCGAGACTGATGGCTTCAACCAAATCTTCATTCAATCGGAGGGCCCTGGCTACGGTCCTTGCAATTTGACTCACTTCAAGAACGTGGGTTAGCCTCGTTCTGAAAAAATCATCCTTTACAATGAACACCTGGGTTTTTTCCTTGAGCTTTCGAAAGGACTTTGAATGAATAATCCTATCCCGATCTCTTTGGAAAACGGTTCGAATAGAACAGGGTTCCACATGTTTTTTTCTTCCTTTGCTATTAACACTATGCATGGCATAGGGTGATAGAATTTTCTTTTCAATGGCTTCGCTTTCCTGTCGGATGTTATACTCCATAGAGACCTCTCCTTTGAACAAACTATGATGCCTTATTTATACCCATTGTTCAGACAAATAAAAATAAATGGAGAATTTGTCTCCATTTATTTTTTAGGGGGACTAAGTTTTCAATCTTCCATCTCACTATACCATTTTCACACAAACTTTTTCACTCTAAAATCTCACAGTGGGTTTGTTATTTATTCTTTTGGAAAGCGGATGGCTGCTTGAGCCGCTGCAAGTCTTGCCACAGGAACTCTATAGGGAGAACAGGAAACATAGTCTAGGTTTAATATATGACAAAATTCTATAGAACTGGCTTCTCCACCGTGTTCACCGCATATTCCCAACTTCAGTTCCTTACGGGTTTTCTTACCAAGATCCACAGCGATCTCCATTAATTTACCTACCCCGGGACGGTCAATCTGCTGGAAGGGATCCTTTTCCAAAATCTTTTTCTCCTGATACTCCTTTATAAATCTACCGGCATCATCTCTCGAAAAACCGAAGGCCATCTGAGTCAAATCATTGGTTCCAAAGGAGAAAAATTCTGCTTCCTCTGCAATTTTATCAGCGGTAACCGCCGCTCTGGGTACTTCAATCATGGTACCGATCAGATATTTGGCAGTGGTTTGACTTTCCATCAACACTTCGTTGATAGTGGCAATAATCAGTTCTTTAATGTACTGAAGCTCTTTTAACTCCCCCACCAATGGCACCATGATCTCCGGAATCACTTCGAGCTTTTGTTCTTTATTCAGCTCAACCACAGCTTCCATAATGGCTCTGACCTGCATTTTATAGATTTCCGGATAGGTTACCGCTAAACGACAACCACGATGACCAAGCATGGGATTTATTTCTCCTAAATCTTCAATTACTGAATTTAAATGGGCCACAGAAATATTCATTTCCTTCGCCAGTTTCTTAACATCCTCCTCATCCTCCGGTAAGAACTCATGCAATGGAGGATCTAGCAATCTTACGGTTACCGGCCTAGAGCCCATAGCTTTGAATATTTCTTTAAAGTCCGATCGTTGCATAGGCAACAATTTGTCCAAAGCTCTTATTCGATCTTCTACTTCTCTAGATAGAATCATGTTGCGAACCACCGATATTCTGCCCTCTTCAAAGAACATGTGCTCAGTACGACAAAGCCCAATCCCTTCGGCGCCAAAATCTATGGCCTGTTTAGTATCTTTAGGGGTATCCGCATTCGTCCGAACCTTTAAGCTTCTAAACTGGTCCACCCAGGACATAAACCTTGAAAAATCTCCGGATAGTTCCGGTTTCTCCGTTTGAATTTTACCCTTATAGACATTCCCTTTATTACCATCAAGAGAGATAAAATCCCCTTTTTTAAACTTTTGTTCTCCGGCTATAAAATAACCTTCCTTTTCATTGACTCGAATTTCACTGGCCCCGGCAATACAACATTTTCCCATACCCCTTGCCACTACTGCTGCATGGGAAGTCATTCCTCCACGGGCGGTTAAAATTCCTTTGCAAGCCACCATCCCCTCAATATCTTCCGGTGACGTTTCGGTTCTGACCAGAATTACATCCTCGCCGCGTTCCTTGGCTTCCGTAGCTCCTTCCGACGTGAAGTATACCTGTCCCGAAGCCGCTCCCGAAGAGGCCGGAAGTCCCTGGGTGATCTGTTCTGCTTGCTCTAGCATTACAGGGTCAAAGGTAGGATGTAGCAATTGTTCAATTTGATCCGGTTCAACCTTTAGCACTGCCTCTTTTTCAGTAATTTTTTCTTCCTCTACCAAATCCACTGCAATTTTCACCGCAGAAGCCGCCGTTCGTTTTCCTGTGCGGGTTTGTAATATAAATAATTTTTCCTTTTCTATGGTAAACTCAATGTCCTGCATATCTTTATAGTGCTCTTCTAATTGATCACAAACCATGACAAATTCTTCAAAAACCCGAGGCATCTTATCTTTCAGTTCGATGATATCCTTCGGGGTTCTCGTACCTGCTACAACGTCCTCTCCTTGCGCATTCAGTAGATATTCACCGTAAAGCTTCTTTTCACCGGTGGAAGGATTTCTCGTAAAGGCTACACCGGTTCCACTGGTGTTCCCCATATTTCCAAAAACCATTTCTTGAATATTTACTGCTGTGCCCATATCATCAGGAATATTGTTGATTTTACGATAAATTTCCGCCCGGGGATTCATCCAGGAGTTAAAAACCGCTTCAACGGCAATTAAGAGCTGATCTTTCGGCTCTTCGGGGAAAGGGGCCCGATTTTCTTTTAAAACCA
>CAZTIJ010000242.1:0-3362 GCA_964613365.1 uncultured Clostridiaceae bacterium
TTTCACGGAGAAGTTCGATGTACTGGTGGGAAATCCGCCCTCTGTGGGCCATAAGGCGTTGGAGATCCCCTATAAAAAGTGGCTCCTGACCAATTATCCCAGGGTGTTTCAGGATAAATCCGATCTGTCCTACTGTTTTTTTCAACGGATTCTGGAAAATCTCCACCGGGAGGGCAAGGGAATGATCATTACCTCCCGGTATTTCATGGAAAGCCCCACGGGGAAATCCCTTCGAAACTATCTTGAAGAACAAGGGGATTTACTGGAGATCGTGGATTTTTACGGCGGGGAAATTTTCAAAGGCCTGGGGGTGGCAACGGCCATATATTTAATGACACCGAAAAAAGAGGATAGGGAGGACGAGGCGGTGATACAGGTTCGAAAACTTCTTGATCCGAAGCATAGCATCGAAACCGGCACCTCCCTGCCGGAAATGTTTCAGGGTAGGGCCTTTGCAAACTTTCCATTGACCCAAAAGGATTTACGGGAAAAACGGTGGACCCTGATTTCAAGGGAGGTTCAAAACCGCCTGGAACGGATCGAAGCCCGCTCCCATGGGACCCTGGGAGAAGTGGCGAAAAGCTTTCAAGGTATCATTACCGGCTGTGACAAGGCTTTTGTCCTCACCGGGGAGGCGGCCAGGGAAAAAGAGATTGAAAAGAACCTGTTAAAGGAATGGATTAAAAATCGTCATATTGAGAAATACCATGTTCAGAAAAATGATCAAAAATTGATTTATGCCGACCTGATCGAAGACCCGGAAGCCCCCTTAAAGGCCATGGACCATATAAGGAACTATCAGGAACGGCTCAGTAAAAGGCGGGAATGTCAGCGGGGGATACGGCCCTGGCACCACCTTCAGTGGGGACGGTCCACGGGGCTGTTTGAACAGAAAAAAATTCTGTTTCCCTACAAAAGTGCCACGAACCGCTTTGCCCTGGATTACGGAGCGGCCTTTTGCAGTGCCGATGTATACGCTCTGATTGTGAAAGAGTCCTTTAAAGACCACATATCCCTGGAATACCTGCTGGGTCTTTTGAACTCTCGGCTTTACCAACAGTACTTTCAAAGCTTCGGAAAAAATCTGGGGAAGGGAATTTATGATTACTATCCCAACAGCGTTATGGACTTACGGATTCCCATGGATCCAGGCCTGCAGCAACAAATCGAAAGCCTGGTGGAAAAAATCCTGCAAGGCTCGGAAAAACAACCGGTAATGGAAGGGATCGACCGGGTATTGGCGGAGTATTTTCAGCTACCGGTGTGGAATGACCGAGAAAAGTAAAGAAATTCAGGGGAATCCATAAAATATTGGAATAAAAAGAGGATTTTTGGAAGTTTTGTAGAACTATAACTATAAGAACAGGAATCGTAAAGGGGATGAGGGGAGTGGCGTTAGTTAATTGTCCGGAATGCCAAAGGGAGATATCCGATCAATCTGAAGTCTGTATTAACTGTGGTTTTCCCATGATGAAAGAGTACAGGGGGGACCACCTGGTCAACGTATTGATAAAGAACGATGATAAACGGGTCAAAAACCTGATGACCCGGGCTTATTTGGAACTGGAGGATCGGGAGTATCAAAAGGCTGAGGAGCTGGGGGAAAAAGCCCTGGAGTTGGAGCCGAAGCTCGCCGAGGCCTATATTCTTAAACTGTTGGTACAGCTGGAAGTATCCGGTACAGAGGAAATGGTGGCCTCGGCGGACCGTCCTTTGACGGAGTACAAGGATTATAACCGGGCCCTGCGTTTTGCCCGGGGAGAAGAACGGGACAGGATTCTGGGATACAACCGGGAAGTGCAGGAACGGTTTGAAACGGAAAAAAGGGAAGAAATCTACCGAAGGGCGAAAACCGCAATGAACCGGGCCCTGACCATGGAAGATTACGAAGGGGCGGCGGTGAAGTTTGAAAGCATCCCGGACCATAAGGACGCCCTGGAACTGGCTGAGGAAGCCCGGAGACAGGGGGAAGAGGAAAAACAGCAGAGCGTGTACGTGGATGCCACAGAAAAAATGGAGCGGGCAAAGGAAATGGCCCGGTCCACGGAAAGGGAGAAAGCCGCTGCCCTCTTACAGGAAGCAGGGCTAGAGTTTCAGTCCATCGAAGACTATCAGGATGCAAAAGAGCGAAGGGAGACCTGTGAAGCAGAGGCCCTGAATCTAACCCGGGAATTGACCTATGAAAGGGCCATGGAAAAAAAACAGGCGGCCTGCCGGGAAGAGGAATATCACCAGGCGGCCTCGCTCTTTAACAGCATTTCCGGTCATAGGGACGCTGAAAGTTTAGCGAAGGCATGCGAAGAACAGGGAAAAAAAGTGGGGGCTCAATATCTAGAGACCCTGTTAAGAAAACGGAAGAGGAAAAAAACGGTAAAAAAAGTGGTAGTGACCACCGCCGTGGTGCTCATACTGGTGGCGGTGATTCTAGGGGGCCTGACAAACTTCACCTACTCCCTGGAGGAGTATTACAGTCTGCAACAGGGGCAGGGAGAGTATCTTTGGAGGGAAGCCTTCCAGCAGTTGAAAAATTGGTTAGCCCACGCCGGCAGCATTTTTTAGCATCAGCCCTTGAAAAGGGGACGGGTTAAAAAAGCCAAGAAACCATAAAACTTAGAAAAAAACACCCCTAATGCCGACTATGACCGCTCTTCATTAGGGGTTTTAGGGTTTACATTTTCCGGTGTATTTCCCGTTCTGCGGATTCTCGTGAGAGGGAATACCGCTCCTGTAATTTCTCGATCAGTTTGTTTTTCTCTCCACTGATGTATAATAAATCCTCATCGCTAAGCTCCGTCCATTTTTCTTTGATGTCATCCTTCAGGTGATGCCACTGGGCTCTCTATCTTTTCTCATCCATGGGAAACCTCCTTTGGCAACCGATAAAACACAATAAAACAGCCGAAATATAAGACTCATCCCCGGGTAGATATTCATATAATACCCTTTACCCTTATAAAGGAATCAAAGAAAGGTTCAATGGAATAGTTTTTTATCAATCCACAGGGTGTATTAAAGGAGAGGAGGGATTGAAATGCGCGTATCCTTTGTGAAGTTGAGTCCATCGGAAAATACCACGATCATTATCACGGAACCGGAGGTGAAAAAGGAGGAATACGGAAAAATCGCCACCGCCGCCATGGCTTATTCCCATTTACACGGAGAACAGGTGGGGTTTCTCACACCTACACAAACCGCCAAGGCCAAGGGAAGAATGGAAATGAGCGGAGGGGAGTTCTGCGGAAACGGCCTGCTGGCCTTGGGAGCCTATGTTGCCTGGAGAGAGGCCATTGAAAAAGAACGGTTTTCCCTGGAATTTTCCGGAGTGGAAAAAGCCCTGAGCTGTGAAGTGGAAAAAACAAGTT
>CAZTIJ010000243.1:0-3361 GCA_964613365.1 uncultured Clostridiaceae bacterium
TCCGTAATCATCTCTCCCATCTTCTTTGCAAAGCCTAACTGATCGGAAATTTTCTCGTACATCAACAGCTTATCCCGATGCTCCTGAAGGATTTTTTTGATCATCATGTTTTTTCCGAGCTCATCAATGACCACGGAGGTGATCCCCCCCACTTCGTTAAATACCCGGTAGCCCAGACGGGTAAAGCTTAAGACTTCCACGTTTAGGATTCCCCGTAGCTCCCGGGATTCGATTAAGGCTCTTTCCGTCTGCAACGTGAACTGCTCCGGTACAATTAAAAAAAAACGGCCTTGGGGATTTTCCCCTTCCCGGCGGCTGATTTCCTGAAATAACCTCTCCTGAAGATTACTATGGGCTCTTCCCATTAAATAGCGCAGTGGCATATATCGTCCCTCCCTTTTCCTCGGTTATCTAAATATTATATCATTTTTTTAAAGGATTTTTTAAATCTTTCTCGAATAATGTATAATGGATTAGGAAAAGAAATTTGACCCAAAGAAAGGATGATCCCATGAAAGCATCAAAGGGACGAATATTTGTCGGTATTGTACTTTTGTTTTTAGGCACCTTTATGTTGTTAAACCATCTGGACTTCATTGAATTTCGCTTTGCTCTTCTTTGGCCCCTGTTTTTACTCATTCCGGGACTGATTTTTGAGTTCGGTTATTTTTTCAGTCGTCGAAAAAACAATTCCCTGTTGGTCCCCGGGGGCATTTTGACGGTGTACGGTTTGGTGTTTTTCCTGGAGGCCTATTACGGTTGGGCTTTTTTGTCACCGGTATGGCCTTTTTTATTGCTGGGGGTGGCCTTCGGTCTCTTTCAGCTCTATGTCTTCGGCTATCAGGACCGGTCTTTGTTACTTCCCACCTTTCTCCTCACCGTGCTGGGACTTTCCAACATTCTTCAGAATTATTACGCCTTTGATTTTCAATTGGCGGTACCGGTGATCCTGATTTTGGCAGGGCTGTTTCTGATTATTAAGAAGCGCTAGTTTCTTATGTAAAATAATTCGAAACTTCTGTCCTTTCCAACAAATTATAGAGGCTGTAACAGCGGTTGACATTTGCTGTTACAGCCTTTATAATTTCTAAATGTGCCCCCTCCGTACGGGGGTATAATTTCAGGAGGTGTTTTGATGAAACAACCCTTTGTAAAGAAAAACCGAACCTTTACCACCCTTAGAAAATATGCTTGGATTTATACGATTCTCGTTGCCTTCGGGGGATTATGGTTCCCGAAACTGGGCCTTACGGTACCGTTGATTATCATCGGTCTAACGGTTTCCTCCCTGTTCATGGGAAAATACTGGTGCGGTAATGTCTGTGCCCACGGCAGTCTTTTCGATGCCCTGTTGCTGCCTTACAGTAAGAACAAACCCTTCCCGAAAATTACGAAAAACCCTTATTTTCCGGGTTTCATTTTCCTGTTTTTCGGGTTCAATATCACCCGACGACTGCTGGCCCTCCAGGAATTTTGGGGAAGCGCTTCCTTTTGGGATCAGCTGGGGATGATTTTTGTCGTTACCTATCTGATGGTTACCATTGCCGGAAGCCTGCTGGGAATTTTCTTCGCTCCCCGTACCTGGTGCACTTTTTGTCCCATGGGCACCATTCAACGAATCATGCATTATTTCGGCACCAAAACCGGAATCAATAAAAACACCAACAAAGTCCTCACCCCGGAAGCCGATAAATGTAAAGCCTGCGGATTATGCTCAAAAGCTTGTCCTGCTCAGCTATCTCCCCATGAAGCCTTTCAGGACGGGAAGCAATTTACCCATCCCGATTGTATAAAGTGCTCCACCTGCGTATATACCTGCCCGACGAAAATACTGACCTATGATAAGGTGCACCCGGACAGTTCCGGTACCATCCCCGCACCGAAGATTGATATTGAAAGCGAATCGAACAAGGATAAAAAGGCGGGCTAAACCCTGCCTTTTTTCTTTTCTTCAAACAACCCGGAGTTTTTCCTCAGAGGAGAAGTTTTGCCTTCTCGGACAACCCAAAATACGCCTCTCATAGGTGGCGTTTTTACACCCCAGAGATACCCTAAATTACCCCCTAATGATACTGATCTTAATGATACTGATCTTAATGATACTGATCTTAATGATACTGATCTTAATGATACTGATTAAAGTGATATCCATCCATCCAGTAAAGACAGGAAAAAGAGAAAAAAGAACAGCCCCTTAAAGACTGCTCCTTTCCATAACTTCTTTAACACCCTTGTCTTTTATTTACTTTTTATAATAAGCCGTGCCCATATTCCACAGTTTCGGGGTGAAGGACTCCTCATCCCGGTTTTCATCCATGAAGGATAGAATGCTTTCAATATCCCCCGAGAGTTTATCCGACTGATGGAGGATTTGGGCTTCAACGGTTTTCGGCAGCACCGGGGATCCGTACTCCAGGGCTCCGTGATGGCCCAACAGGCCGTTTAGAATAATCAGCTTGTCCTCTTCCCTGAAACCCTCAATTGTGTTGATCACATTTAAGGCTTCATGGGTACCCAGGAAAATATGACCCAGCATTAACCCCTCATCGGTCAGATCATTTTTCGGAAGGGGGGCGTATTCCTTAATCTTTGCCCAGTCATGGAGAAAGGCCATGACCATTAGCCGGTCTATTTGTCGCTGGGTAAGCTTTTTCGTTTTGGCAACGGTCAAACTGTATTTCAGCACTTCCAGGGTATGTTGCAGGATGCCGTGATAAAAATTATGGTGTACTTTCTTTGCCGCGGGGTAGGTCATGAATTTTTCATAATAAGTCTCGGAGAAGATCAGCTCATCCAGCAACTTTCGAAACTCCGGGGTTTCAATTTTTTCATAAAACACCCTAAGGCCCTTTTCCATATCCTCATACTCCCAGGTGCTGGTGGGAATCAGGTTGTGAACGTTGAACTCCCCCTTGGGCAGTTTCCGTACTTCCTTTACCGTCAGTTGAAGCTGGCCATTGTACTCTCCCACGGCCCCTTTAATCTCCACGGGATCGTTGGCTTCAATCTCTTCAAAGGTCTGCTGATATTTCTCATAATCCCAGCACTTCACCTCCATAATTTTCGAGGCATCCTGTACCGTAAGATCCGCATACACTTTATCGGTCTTGGTCTTCTTTAGCCGGACATCGGAAATCAGTACCGTAAATGGCAGTACTTCATTGAGGTGCTCCTTGGTTATCTCTTTTAGCTGCAATAAACTCCCTCCTCCTGAAATCAGTTGATAAAACTCTACAAACCGTTATCTATAGAATAAAATAATCGATCATCTCTAACACAAAGGCCGCTCCCATGACCATAAAGCCGCGGTAAATCCCGATATTGCGCATTTTTCTCATGCGCTCCGCCTCTTCCTTTTTGG
>CAZTIJ010000244.1:0-3328 GCA_964613365.1 uncultured Clostridiaceae bacterium
AATGATCCGGGTAAAACTGGTCATGGTGATCAGTATAGCCGGAGCAATGGATAAAATCGTAATCAGAAATAGAATCTGAATGGAGGTTGCCACCTCGTCGGGGGACTGGGCCTCCCCCACGCCGATTTCCACATTGGGAATGGGAAAATTCGGTTGGGCGTGGGTTGTCTCCAGGGAAATCAGGAGAAAAAACAGGGCTCCCAGGATGAGGGGAAGCATTCTTTTGATGTGGATTCGCTTTTGCTTTATATTAATCATGATCACCTTTTTCCCTTTCCTTCTCCTTCAATGGGTTTTGAATCTTGAAAAAACGTTCCATAGGGGTTTCCCTTCGATTTTCCTGGTGCTGCCTCATTATCATGGCTTCATTTTCCTGCCAGGTGTCCAGGGGAATGGTGTCCAACAACTCAATGGTCTTGTTGGTTTTCCCGATGATATACACCCGCTGTTGGATCTGAACCACCGTGATTTGAAAGTTCATACCCAATGAAATCTGTTGTAGTACCTTGGCGTTTTTACCGCCGATGAAACCCTTGGATTTTTTTCCGATGAGCCAGGTGGTTCCGTAGGCCAGGGCCACAACGAAAACCACCATGACAATCACTTGAAAAAAATCTAAAAAACCCTGCACATTCACGAAAACCTCACTCCATTTATCCTAAGACTTTTGATACGGCTTCCACTACCCGGTCGGCCTGGAAGGGTTTTACGATGAAATCCTTGGCTCCGGCCTGGATCGCCTCGATTACCATGGCCTGTTGTCCCATGGCGGAACACATGATGATTTTCGCATCGGGATTCAGTTTTTTCACTTCCTTCACCGCCTGAATTCCGTCCATTTCCGGCATGGTGATATCCATGATCACCAGCTCCGGATCCAGTTCCTTATAGTTGTCCACGGCCTTTGCACCGTTTTCCGCTTCCCCCACCACTTCGAAGCCGTTCTTTGTCAGTACATCCTTAATCATCATTCGCATAAATGCCGCATCGTCTACCACTAAGATACCTTTAGCCATAATTATAATTCCTCCTAATCGTTTGTTTTCCTACGTTTATTTTCCTTTTTATTTTCCATGGTGCCGTCAATTATCCATGCTGTCACCAATGGTTTTCATCCCCCGGTCTTAGGGGGGAAATCATTGCGCCTCTATATAATACAAGAATTTTTGCGGAATGAAAAGCTATTTTTAAAATCCTACAGCTTGCCGATTCGTTTTTCCGGCTTCACGATGTCCGTAACCCGGATTCCGTAGTTCTCGTCGATGACAACCACTTCCCCCTTGGCAACGTACTGCCCGTTTACCAGAATATCCAGGGGTTCCCCCACCAATTTATCCAACTCGATAATGGTTCCGGGACCGAAGTCCAGGACGTCCTGGATCTTTTTCACCGTCCGCCCCAGCTCTACGGTGACCTTCAGGGGCACATCCCGGATTAGGGATATGTTTTCCGGTTCATGGTTGGTGCTGCCTTCATCAAAGGATTGGAACTGGGCGGGCTGTACGTTCACCCGTTCCCTGGGCGCCTCCTCCTTCGGTGTCTTGGGTTGACCGTAGGCCGCCGCCGCTTGGGCCTGGGACCTTGTGGTGGTGCCGCTTTCCCGGGGTTGTTGTTCCCGAGGGCCCGGTTCTTTTGGAGCCTGGGTTCGGGGCGCTTCCTTTTCTTCCTCGACTGGGGCTTGCCCGCTATCCCGCTGACCTCCCAGCAATATATCGATCATTTCCTTGGCAAAGCTCATGGGGATCAGCTGCATGATCTCACTGTCGACAAAATCTCCGATTTTCATGGAGAAGGAAATCTTCGCATAGATATTGACGTCCTCGGAAATGTATTCATCGAAGCGATCCGAGGATAAGTCCAACTCAAAGGCCTTCGGAGGGTTGATATCGATTTTTCGGTTAAACATCTCCGACAGGGAGGTGGATGCGGAGCCGATCATTTGGTTCATGGCCTCGCCGATGGCGCTCAGATGCACCTCGGAAAGGGGTTCCGTGTCTTCCTCCGCCTCCCCGGCATCACCGCCCATCATCAGACTGGTGATCACCTTTACATCCCGCTGCTTCAAGATCAACAGATTGGTTCCTTCGATCCCTTCTTTATACTTGACGTCCACGGCAATAAAGGGAAGGGGATACTCCTTTGTAATCTCTTCCACGGACATGGCCTCCACCCGAGGGGTGGTAATGCTGACCTTATGACCCAGGAGAGTGGAAAGGGTGGTTGCCGCTGTTCCCATACTGATGTTGCCGATTTCCCCTATGGCATCCTTTTCCTCGTCACTAAATTCAATTCGTTCCTCATTTGTATCCCCATTGGAAGTGTCCTCCCCCTTTAATAGGGCGTCAATTTCCTCCTGGGATAACATATCATTCATCATCTTGATCCTCCCCTTTCTTGTCAATCCTGGTGATCTTTGCACTCATTTTGTTTTTCGTGGTTCCCGGTATTCCATAGTATTTGTGGCTGTTGCCCACATAAATCTCCAATTCATCCTTTGTGGTATTATCCAGTCCGATCACGTCTCCCACCTGCAGCTCTAAGAAATCCCCCACGGTAATATAGGTATGCCCCAGTTGGGCAAGAACCTCCACGTCACTTTTCTTCACCCGTTTTTCAATGGCCTTTTTATCGGTTTCCGTAATGGCTTTGCTCACGGTGGAGAACCAGAACTTGGTGCTCAGCTTATCGATGATCGGCTCAATTACAATATGGGGAATACAGATATTGAACATCCCCTCCACCTCTCCGATTTTCAGGCTCAGGGTAATCAAAGCCACGGTGTCGTTGGGGGATACGATCTGGGCAAACTGGGAGTTGGTCTCCATTTTATCCAGCTTGGGATCCAGTTCGATGACGTTTTCCCAAGGGGCAATGAACAACTCGATGATCTGCTTCATCAGTTTTTTGATCAAACTGATCTCAATTTCCGTAAAGTTCGGTTCTTCGTCGTACTTCTTTCCCTTTCCTCCCAGAATCCGGTCTATCAAGGTATAGGCCAGGGAAGGTGAGATGTCCGTGACGATCTGTCCCGAAAGGGGATTGAAATCCACAATGCTGAGTACCGCCGGATTTACAATGGAGTTGTTAAACTCATAGTAGGAGAGCTCCTCCACGTTCAGTACGTCGGCCTTTACGAAACTTCGCAGGTAACCGGATAAAAAGGTGCTCAGTACCCGGGCAAAGTTATCATGAATAATTTGCAAGGTGCGTAGCTGATCCTTCGCCAGTTTTTTCGGGCTTTTAAAATCATAGGTTTTGATCTTTTTTTCTTCTTCACTGTCCTGAATCTCATCGACGTCCACTTCCCCATCATCCAAAGCCTTCAGCA
>CAZTIJ010000245.1:0-3303 GCA_964613365.1 uncultured Clostridiaceae bacterium
AAAAGATGTCTATCAATAAAAACCGTCTTAGCATAACCTTATGCCGGGACGGTTTGAATATATTTATGTATTCTTTTGAAGTTTCGCCACTGGCTTTCTGCTTATAATAGGAAATACAGGACAACTCCTAAAAGCACGGTTCCTGTGGCGATCTCGTATATGCCCAGAGCATTCGAGATGGGCCGCTCAAAATCCGTAATTTCGTTTTTCAGAACTTCAAACAACTCCCGACCATCGGGTATTTTTTTAATTTTTTCAATGGTCACCACCTGATGGTTTCTGTTTGCCGTATGAGGCTTAATCGTGATTTTTCCGCCGGCGTCTTTGAAGGTATATTCCATGGCTCCGCCGAAATTCAACTGTTTTTCATAGGCCAGGCTGTATTTTACCATCAGTCTTTCGAGTATAACCATGACATCCTGTTTATCCATATCATGAATGTTAATTTTACGTTGATTACGGTCCGCTAAACCGCGCCAGACGACAACCCCAATCAATCCGACAAACACTAACAGAAGCAATGTAATATGCCTTTGGTTCAGCTCCTCACCTATAAACTCCGTCATATCCGAAAGCCACGTCAACAGGGAAAGAATCCCCAAAAGCCATAGAACCAGGGAGTTATGAACAAAATATTCCTTATTGATTCTTTTTTTCAGGCCGGTATACAAAAGACCCGCGCCTCCAGCCGTAAACAGTATTATTAGGTCCGTATACATACTCCTCCTCCTTTCCATTTAGAGATCTTTAATGTAGTGATGAAGTATATCTACAATTAATAATCCGAAAATAAACACAATCTGACGATACGTAAAAAAAGACGCATAGAAATAGTCTGAATAATCTATAGATACGTCAAACAGGTGATATAAAACCGTGATCCCGATTATATAGATCAGTAAATACATCGGCAAGTATATTTTCAAAACTCTTCCTAAAATCCGCCTCATAAATTTTCTCCTATCATTTAAGTGGGTGTAGTCGCTACCGCCCCAGGGCCGTTGCCTGTTCCAATAGTTCTTCAAGGATCTTCTCTTTTTTCTCCAGATCCTCCATAGATTTGAACTTCATATGCCGTAGCTGCTTTCCTTTTCCTTTCAAGGGTTAATTTTATTTCTATTGTTTTTCTTTCCCTTTGTAATTCTGTATTACATAAAACCCTCTGATTGTAAGTTCTTTTATGAGACTTTTTTTTCATATTAATAAACTACCGGAAGTGATCATCATCCATATACTCATAATATATTTCTAAAATCTCCAGATCCATTCCCCATCCTATGTTTTTTCTTTTTTCTAAAACTTTTTGCAGTGGTTCGTAAAAATCACTTTCCAGATTGTTTTCATTGATAAGCCTACAGGCTTTGTCAAAGCGTTTGATAATATTATTAAAAAGGGTTTCATTCATCCCTCCGCTAACAATGGTATAATTCATAGCGCAATCAACATAACAAAGAAATAATTCTGCTAGATAAGCGGGGTCTTTAGATACTTTTTCAAAATCCGATACTGCTTTTTTTAATACAGCAAAACGTAAGTTGTTCACCGCTTTGATTCCATCGAACTCTCTCTCAATGATATTTTTGTACTTATTTAGAATTTCCACCTCTTGATCCGGAGATAACTTAAAGGTGTAATATTCTTTAATCTGGGGAAAGGTCTTAAAGAGTTCTATAATTTCTTTTTCCAACATTTTTTGGTCTAAGCTATTTAAGTGTTTTTTCAATTCGGTTATGCCTACTTTTGCCATCTACACCCCTCCGATATTAAAAATTTGAATTCCAGTATTCCACGTAGGTTTCAAACCCTTTAAACATAAAATCTATATGTTGCTCCATGGGAATAAGATATGCTTTTAGCTCCTCTATTCCCTGTTCTTTCGCTTTAGCCAATCGGTGATGCCCATCAATGATATTGTACCCCCTGGAGTAATAGTCCTTCGTGATTGAAGGATAACCGTGATACAGTCGATCGGGCGCAATTTCAGCCAGTATTACCGGTCTTGTTACGTCAGCGGATTTAATATACTCAGGGTTCATCTCCTGATTGCAAAAATGGGTATGGTACTCCTCCACGTTTATTTCAACGACTTGAATCTTTTCCGGATGCTCATCGATAAACTGATTAAGCTTTGTGATATGAAATGTAAATAGGCCATTGGGATAATACTCATCTCCGGCTTTTAGTTCATAGTTTACTCTATCAGGATTCAACGTTAACATTCCACTTTTTTTTCTTGGTCATTATAACTCCTCCTTCACCGATCTAACTGCTCTTATTATTCTACCAATAACAGCGGCATCTACTCAATATCAAGTTCCACAGTGACTTTCATCCCCTTCCACTGATCGCCGTCGGTGCGGTGGTATTCTCTTATAACCTCTCCATCGCTTTGGGTATAGTCAATAACATACACCTCTCCGGTTTCAATCAGCATGGGATAATTGGTATAGGGTAGCCCATTTCCTTTATTCGGATAATCGGAAAAGTCCTTATAGGCATCTTGTAAGCGCCGTAGCTTCCCATAATCCTCTTTCCCTCTAGTTTGTCAAATTCACGGATGAAGTTTTCCACCATCTTATTTTCCCGGTATACCTCTTCCATGGTGCCATAGTATTTTTGTCCCTGTTCAATAGCTTCCTTGGTCAGTACATATTGTTCTGTATCCTCTAAATCATTCTCTCGAAGATGTTTAAGAAATCGTTGCCCGGTGCCACGGTGATTATGCCCCACATCAGTTCCGTGGAAAATCGTTTCGGGACAATGTTTTTTAATATTTTGGTAGAAGTTTTCTCCTCTTCACTCCTTCATCTCCCTGCTTAATTGTTTTCTTTATGAGCTATTGTAGTAAAGATATGGTACAAATGAACAATAAAAATCCGCCGCTGATGGGAAGTACATAAAAAAAGTGAATTAACTAGCTCTCATACACCAATGTAATTCAATTTCATAGTAGCAATATCCCCTAAGAGATTGAGGGCTCAGGTTTTTCAAGATAATTAACAGGTTTACCGGTGCGTTCAGCGTATTCTATTTCCGATTTTGTACTCTCTCCAATGTATTGGTCTTTATTGATTACAAAAATGGAATCCGCCATATCAATTTTTCTTTTATGCATATCATCCAGCATTTCCTTGGTGTTTTCATCCCAAACCTCATTGTCGCCGGAATGACCAAACAGTCCGACGGAGATCACGATTTTTCCTTGTAGGGTAAGATCTTTTTGTGCTTTCATGAATTCCTCTTTAAAGCGGGTACTTCCACATAAGGTTACTACTTCGTAATTACCGGTCATTTTTAGCTCCT
>CAZTIJ010000246.1:0-3296 GCA_964613365.1 uncultured Clostridiaceae bacterium
TAATAGAGGGAAGAATATAAAAAAGGAGTTTACGTTATGCATAGCACCCTATGGAAAACACTGGAGGAAAAATCCCATGAAACCATTAAAATACCGGGAGTGGATCCGGTTATCACAGAAATTCTTCACCAAAAAGGGATCACCGATCCCGAGGAAATTCGGGAGTTTTTGAGCGATAAACCGAAAAAAACCTATGATCCCTTTCTCATGAAGGATTTAGAAGAAGCCTGTGATCTGATTGCCGGGGTTTTGAAGAAACAGGGACACATTCTGGTCTATGGAGATTATGACGTGGACGGCATTACTTCCACCACGTTGTTAATGAACTTTTTCGAAAACTTTCATGACCATATCTCCTATCATATTCCCAATCGACAGGAAGAGGGGTACGGGCTTAATATGGAGACGTTGAAAGAACTGGTGGACTCTCGAAAACCGGATCTGTTGATCTCCGTGGACTGCGGAATTACCGCCCTGGAGGAAGTGGACTTTTTAAGAAAACAGGGGGTGGCGGTGCTCATTACGGACCATCATACTCCCGGGGCAGAGCTTCCCAAGGCCTTGGTGATCAACCCGAAAAGAAAAGACTGTGCCTATCCCTTTAAGGAGCTTTCCGGCTGCGGCGTGGCCTTTAAGCTGACCCAGGGACTCCAACGGAAATTAGGACTGGACAAAAGGATGTTGACCCATAATCTGGATTTGGTGGCCCTGGCCACGGTGGCGGACGTGGTTCCCCTTAGGGATGAAAACCGGACGCTGCTGAAATACGGACTTAAACGCATCAATGACCGGCGGCGCCTGGGACTGAAAATTTTGCTGGAGGAGATCCGCCTGGGGGATAAAAAAATCACCCCGGGACATATCGGTTTTATGATCGGCCCCCACTTTAATGCGGGGGGAAGAGTGGATGAGGCCCGGACCGGGGTGGAACTTCTGATGACGAAGGATCCAAGGCGGGCAGGGGAAATTGCCCGACATCTTGCCCGGTGTAATGAAGAACGTCAGGAAATTCAGCAGGCCGGTCTGGAACGGTGCATAGAGGAGATCCGGGAGAAATACCTGGAGGACGATTTCTTAGTGATTGATCTTCCGGGGCTTCATGAAGGGGTCATTGGAATTATTGCGGGAAGAATCAAAGAAATCTACTACCGGCCGGTGCTGGTATTGACCAACTCCGAAGTCCCGGAAGTGTATAAGGGCAGCGGAAGAAGCATTGAGGGTGTTGACTTATACCAAGAGATGTCCCGATACAAAGACCTGTTTGAGAAATTCGGCGGCCATCCCGCGGCCTGTGGTCTTTCCTTAGAGAAAGCCAACATTCCCGCCCTGCGCCGGGAGCTGAACAAACGGGCAAAGGAGCTGAAAAAGCAGAACCGGGAGCTGTTTATGAAAAAGATCAAAATCTATGCCAGGGTAGGGGAAGAGAAACTGCATAAAGGGTTTATCGAAACCATTCAACGGATGGAACCCTACGGTATGGGCAACGAAAAGCCCCTGTTCCTTCTGGAGAATTTACGGATTCCCGATGGGGGAAAGAAACGCCTGGGGAAGGAAAAAAACCATCTAAAACTAAAGGGGAGAGTTCCCGGGGGAAATCGGGAGCTGGAGGCCATAGGATTTAATATGGTGGAACAGTACTTTGAAGAGCTTCAAAGTCCCGAGGGGATTGATGTGGTCTTTTTTCCCGAGATGAATGTGTGGAACGGTCGGGAATCGGTGCAGCTGCTGATTCAGGATCTCCGTGCTCATAAGGAATAATAAAATAAAAAAGCCCCGGATGCCACCACGGCCGTGGTGGCATCCGGGGTTTTCTCGGTTTTTACCGAAGAAAGCCAAATTGGTTAATGAGTACAGGGAAGAATAGGAAAATCACCGCAATCACCGTCATAACCCAAATAAGGGTTTTGTAGCGGGAACTCATTTTCCCGGATTCCATCTGAAGATGCACATAGGCCAAAGCCCCTGCCGCAATCAGGATGAAAATCGGGCGGTAAGGTGCCAGTGACTGAAAAAAGGAAAGGCCGAAGGTCCCTAACCCGAGGGACACTAAAATCACCGGGCCCACTCAGCACATCATGGCAAAAAAAGAAGCAATCACGGCGCCGAAGCCGGAAACAGCGGATTTAACAGGTTTCATAAGGCGTCCTCCCTTCTTTGGATTAAATCTTATCTTTGGAGAATAGTGTACCATAAAAACAAAATAAAATCTATTAAATGAGAAGGGTTCTCTTTTTAAAAAGAGAACCCTTTCTTTTTCCTATTTAATAACCGAGAGACACTTCCCGGGTTTTAATCACCACTCCGGTCAAAGGCTCTAAATAAATGGACCGATCATCCAAGAAAAAGCCCCGGGGATTGGATATGTTTTTGGTCCCCGCCTGTTCCCGGTCCACCAAAATTTCCCCCCGGCGTAAATCATGATGAAGGGTGAGTTTTCTTTGGACCTGATCTCCGTTGACGAACAGGTAATAGGCTTCGGTGCCCTCCAGGTTCTCCAAACGGTAGGCAATGACCAAATCCCAGCCCCCGATTTCCGGGGCGGAGATTTTCGTTGCCTTTCGAAAAACCGCTTCCATGGTTTTGTGGCGAAAGGCATCGCTGGACCGTCTTAGATGGACCAAACCCTTGGTATATTCCCGGGTTTGTGTGTGCAGGGGATATTTATCTTCATTGGTTACCCGGGCCCAGTGAAAGAGATTGACCGCATCGCTGGAATCATAGGAGTCGTGGATGAAGTAAGGGTATTCGAAAGGGTTTCCCTCTCCATCCGTCATCATAGTGGATTTATAAGGGGGATTTTTCACCGGGTTCTTATAATCGGGATGAAGAAACTGCTTGGTTCGACCATACTCCTGTCCCGCGTGGAGAAAAGCGGTTCCCTGGGCAGTAAGCACCATCAGGTTTCCCAGGCGAATCCGTCGCTGGATTTCCTCTTCGTGGTATTTCGGGTCCTTCTTGATGGACTGGGCGATCACATCATGAAGGGTGAGGTTATCATGGGCCTCAATATAGGGCACCACATCCCCGGGATGACTGGCTTTGAAATTATGGGGCATAGCCCGAAGGTTGTCATAGATCCGATGAATGCTTCGGGGACCTCCCGTTAAAAACCGCGGTTCCCCTTCGCTGCCGAATCCCGACTTCAGCTCATTTCGAAAGTCGTCGGAGAAGGAGCCCACACTCTGGGTATACTGCATCCAATCCTGGTCCGCGGCCAAAACCCGTTTGGCTCCTTCGTCCCCGGAAAAGGTTCGCCAGCCTTCGCCGATCATTAAAATATTTTCGTTGATTTTTGC
>CAZTIJ010000247.1:0-3286 GCA_964613365.1 uncultured Clostridiaceae bacterium
AGGGTCATCCTGCTACCGTAATCACCGAAGTGGCGGAGGAAGAAAAATATGATTTGATTATCATGGGAAGTCGAGGGCTAGGAGGATTAAGACGGGTGGTGTTAGGTAGCGTAAGCAATTCTGTAATTCAAGGCACGGATATTAGTGTAATGGTAGTAAAGTAAAAGCCTATATCAAAAGCTTTGAAAAATCCATAAAAAGCCTAAGTGAAGTTAAAGGGACTAATTTCACTTAGGTTTTTTATGTTGAAATTAAAAGACATCAGTCATATTTTTACGAGTGGAACAAAAAAGATTTTCATGGAATAAAAAGAATTGTATCTGAGACAAAAAACTGTTAAAATAAATTTACTTGAAAAATTACAATTTTCTGATATATAATAAATCTACAACACAGAATAAAGAACAAATTCAGAGGAGGCTTCATTATGTCAAAATTTCATCAACCCCCGAATATTTATGTGGAACAGGTTCAAATAAAGGTGAGCAGTCTTGATTTATCCCTAGAGTTTTATGAAGAGGTTCTTGGTTTTCAAATTCTTAAAAGAGAAGACAATATGGTAAGTCTTACAGCCGATGGTAAAAAAGCTTTGATTGTGTTGGAAGAGGTGAAAGGCGCCCGTAGAAAAAAGAAGAAAGCCATGGGACTTTATCATTTCGCAATATTAGTTCCGGGGCGAAAAGCTCTGGGTTCTTTGTTGGAACATATTCATAAATTTGATTCGCCCATTATTATGGGAGCCTCGGATCACGGTATCAGTAAGGCGATCTACGTGGAAGATCCCGATGAAAACGGCATCGAAATTTATAAAGATACCCCGCCGGAGACTTGGAAATGGGAGTATGGTAAAATAATTGAAAAAACCGAAAGGTTAAACATGAAACAGTTAATAAAAGAAGCGAAGGATGAAGAGTGGAAAAAAATGCCGGAAGAAACCGTGATAGGACATATTCATTTGTCTGTGAAAGATTTACAGGAGTCCAGGGAGTTTTATTGTGATTTGTTAGGACTGAATCTGGTAATGGAGTATCCTAATCAGGCACTGTTTTTTTCCAGTGGCGGATATCATCACCATGTGGCGATCAACACATGGGGAGTAAAAAATGGGAAGAAGGCCGATGATAAAGAGGTGGGTTTAAGAAGCTTTACGATGAACTTTCCCAATGAATGGAAAAGGCAGGCCGCGGTAGAGCGCTTGGAAAAGAAAGGCTATCCGGTGAAAAGCTTTGGAACGGGCTCGGATTTATCCACGGAGGACCCTTCAGGGAATTTACTTCGTTTAAAACTTTACAGCAGTGAAGATTCTTAAAAATAGGTCTAAAGAGTTGCAAAGGAATTACCTGGTAATCCGATAAATATTGGATCAGCTTGAAAAGAAGGAAAGCCTAAAAGACGTCTCTTTGTAGCTGAAAATTAGCTACAGAGAGTAGTCCTCCAAGGCTTTTTTATTTTTGATGATGATTTCCCGGTTCCCCTTCATATGAATAATCTCCTCCGACTGAAATTGAGACAACTGTCGACATCAAAAAAACAATTAGTCGGAAAAGCGTTTAAATTCAAAAATTAGGGTATAATATGTATGGCGTGTAATATGCTATTTTATAAGGGGGAAAGAAAATGAGTATGTTTTGTCATCAATGTCAGGAAGCTGCAAGAAATGTGGGATGTAGTGGAAAAGCCGGAGTCTGTGGTAAAACAGAGCCCGTGGCAAACCTGCAGGATTTATTGGTCTATGCATTAAAAGGAGTGGCGGAATTTAACCAACAGGCAAGAAAGCACGGCCTGAACAAACCGGAAACCGACGAGCAGATGCTGGACGGACTGTTTTCCACTATTACCAATGCCAACTTTGACGGAGAAGCTATTAAAGACAGAATAGATCGTGCTTTGTTTACCAGGGAAGAAATCAAAAAAACATTAAAAAACCAAGGGAAACTGGAAGCGAAAGACTACCCGGACTTTGTTACATGGCAAACTAACCGAAAGGATTATGAGGAAAAATCCACGGAAAAAAGAGTAGGGATCCTACGGGACGAAAACGAGGATGTTCGAAGCCTCCGCTCTTTAGTGCTTTTTGGACTGAAGGGGATGTCCGCCTATGGTGAGCATGCCTATAACCTTGGAAAACACAAACCGGAAATCAATGAGTTTATTGAAAATGCCTTATTGGCTACGGAGGACGACTCGTTAAGCGCCGATGACTTGACCGGTCTTGTATTGGATACCGGAGCAAAGGGTGTAGAAGTAATGGCGCTTCTTGATGAAGCCAATACCTCTGCCTACGGAAATCCCGAAGTCACAGAGGTTGAGCTTGGAGTGCGTAATAATCCTGCTATATTGGTTAGCGGTCACGATCTGAAAGATTTTGACGAATTGTTGGAACAAACGAAAGACCAAGGGGTGGATATTTACACCCATTCAGAGATGCTACCGGCAAACTATTACCCGGCGTTCAAAAAATATGATCATTTTGTGGGGAACTATGGAAGCTCCTGGTGGAATCAAAAGGTTGAGTTTGAATCCTTTAACGGACCGGTACTCTTTACCACTAACTGTATTGTGCCTCCGAAGGAAAGTTATATCGATCGAATTTATACCACGGGGGCTGCGGGATATCCAGGATTCAAACACATTCCGGATCGTGAAAAAGGCGGTAGGAAAGACTTCTCTGAAGTGATTGACCATGCGAAAAAACTATCCGCTCCCACAGGGATTGAAGAAGGAAAACTCGTCGGCGGATTTGCCCATAACCAGGTAATACAATTAGCTGATAAAGTAGTGGATGCGGTAAAGTCCGGAGCGATTAAACAGTTTTTTGTCATGGCAGGCTGTGACGGTAGAATGAAAGACCGAAAGTATTATACGGACTTTGCCAAGGCGCTTCCAGAGGATACCGTGATCCTAACTGCAGGCTGTGCCAAGTACCGGTACAACAAACTTGGCTTAGGCGATATTGGAGGAATCCCGAGAGTCCTTGATGCCGGACAGTGTAATGACTCTTATTCCCTAGCGGTGATTGCTATGAAATTACAGGAGGCTTTTGAACTGGATGATATTAATGAACTGCCGATTTCCTACAATATTGCCTGGTACGAGCAAAAAGCGGTTATAGTATTGCTTTCGTTGTTGTCCTTAGGTGTTAAAAATATCAAGCTGGGACCAACTTTACCAGCTTTCCTATCGCCGAATGTTGCCAATGTACTGGTGGAAAAGTTCGGAATTAACGGAGTTGAAACCGTTGAAGAGGATATGAAACAATTTCTTGGATAAAAGATCTAGGATAAGT
>CAZTIJ010000248.1:0-3270 GCA_964613365.1 uncultured Clostridiaceae bacterium
ATTAAACGGGACATATCCTTGTATAAATCATCAAAAATGCTTTCAATATCAAGCTTCGCCGTAATTTTTTGTCCAATCTCACTTACAATCTGCATTTGTTCATAGGAATCGGAAAGCAGCCGGGTTTTTTCCTGAAGTCTTGAAGAGAGATTTCTATACAACTCGGTTTCATCCTGATACTGCTTTAACTTCAAGTGCATCTTGATTCCCCGTACTCTTTCCTGTTTCTTTTCCTTCTCCCTTTGTTGTAAGTTCCGTAAATGTTCACGATAATAGTAATTAGCCCGTTCTTGGTCTTTATATAACTCATAATACTCTGCAAGCTTTCGGTATATTTTCAACATAGAGGTGCCGAATTCATTTTTTCTGTTCTTTTCCACTGCCTCCAGTAAAATTTCGATACTCCTGCTTATTTCTTCTTCATTGATCAGACGTTCCGCTAAATCCAAACGGATTTCCATTTCCATTAAGAATTCTTTCGTTTCCATAGAAATTCTTAATGCTTTTTCCAGATGAACAAAACAGTTTGAATTTTTTCCTTCATCGTATTCAATCAAACCTAATATATGTAAGGCTTTTGCATACAATAAACGATCCTTATTATCATCGATCATGTCCATGGTTCTGTCAATCTGGGTCCTTGCTTCTTTCATTTGTGCGTTTCTATAGTAGAGTTCCGAAAGATTATAAGCAAAGGAGATTTCCAGAAAAGAATCGGCCTCCTTACTTTCTTGTTCCATGGCCCGTTTAATGTATTCAAGAGAATCCTGTGTATCCTCAAGGCTATAAAAGATGGCTGCGATATTATTTAGGATCCCCGCTTCCAAATGGCCGAAGCCTTCTTTTTTGGAGATATCCAAAGCTTTTGTATAATATGAAACTGCCTGATCATGAATCTCCATAAAGTAATAGGTGTTTCCCATGGATAAATTCAATTCACATTCCACTTCTTTTGCCCCCAGACCATCTACCAGCAACAGTCCTTCATTTAGCATTCCGGAGGCTACTTCCAAATCACCTTTCAGGTAACTGCATCGTCCGATTCGAAGCAGAGCTTCTGCCTCCAGGACTTCGTGATTGTACATTTTTGCAAAATATCGTACCTTCTGTGCTAGAAGGGATCCTTCCTTAGGATTTATTCGTTCAAGTTTTTTAGCTTCCATAAGAAGTTTTTTGTGTCTTTCTAAAATTTCACTCATTCTCAGGCCTCCTGAATATGGGGTTGGTGTTTATTTCTGAACCGAAAACCTTCTTTCGCTTCGATTATATACTATAATTAGTATATAGGATTATTTCGATATTGAAAAGAATATTTCGAAAAATCCCTTTTTATTTATTTTCCTCTTCCTACTCAACTCTGTATTACGTATAACGAGGTTTTCTATGAATCCAATATCATGGTTCCTATCAAAAAAGATAAAAAAAGAGCTCATAAAGCTCTGAAGGTTTGTTGTTAAGAAGGAAACACTGTTGGAAAAAGGAGGGACAGGAGCGATACAGCTCTCTGTCCTAGGTCCGTTCTCCGAAGTTTTGGCTACTTTCTCAGCAGGGTATGGACTTTTTTATTCACCGCGGGGAAGTCAAGATTTTCTAAATCATCATAGGCTTCTACCAATACCTCCTTTGCTTCTTCCCATCGATGTTCCTTGTTCGCCTTCTTTGCCAGTTCTTCAAAAATTTCATCTTCGGTCCACTCATAATCAATTTCGTCATCCAGATCCCGGTCCAGATACGTCCAGTCATGGTAAATCTTTGCCATCACCGCTTCCCGGATGGCTCCTAAGTACTTCCCTTCAAATACCAACATTTTTCTTTTTTCGTCGAAGAGCTGGGCTAACAGTTCACGTTGTGAGTCACATTTACCATACATGGTATTGTATAATTCCCAGGCTTCATCATTTCTTCCACTATTGTATAAGTACCAAGCCTTTTTCTTGTATAAAGGAAAGGCCACGGTGACATCCTCGTCCTCCTCATAAACATCCAGTGCTTTGTCTATCAGCTTCACTGCCTGATCTCCCTTGCCCTCTTCAAAGGCTGTGTGGGCTTTTTTCAGCAACTCTTCCGTTTCATCATCATAGGTATCCGTGGGATCTTTGTAAAAATCCTGGACACCTTCACTTTTCTGGGCAGCACGCTAGGCTTTTCTCATCTCTCTTCTTTTTTTATTCTCCGCCCGCTCTTCGGGACTGAACTTTGAAAGCTGATCTGATTGGCAGATGGAACAGCGGTTGTTCTTTTTAAAAAACACATGGTAAATCACATAGGGGATCCAACCCACCACCGTTAAGGATAACAGGATAAACCATTTCCAGTTCCAGACGGCTTTTTCCGGCTCCACATGCTTTTTACATACATTACAGTATTTCATTTTGTCATTCCCCTTTTCTGTTGGTATTGGATTCTAAGGCCTCTTTACATGGTCACAATACGGAATTCGTCCTTTTTAAGGAGGATAGACTGCCGCTACAATAGATATGGTCATACCTTCCTTTAGAAATTCTTGAAATAACATCGCCTCGGCACTTTTCTCTAGCCTTGACATCTTCCGCTTCGAAAATTCATCCGTCTTTCATTACAGACTTCCCACCGGGGGTTATACCCTTCTTTGTTACCGGTGTACAATTTCTTTTGGTATTTCATAATTAACTGGTTCCGGCATATGATTCGATTACTCGGCCTATTATATAATTCGATAACTTGATACGTAATTCCTTTAATTTTCTAGAATTCCTTCATAAAAAAATCGCCGGAAGATTTGATGTGCTCTTCCGACGACAACCATACGCCAACTATTAATTTTGGGACTCCAAGGTTTCTTAACTTCTCAAAAGAACAATGGCTATAGTAACTTATCAGCAATATTCTTTAAATACTCAATGTTTTTTTCATCTTCCTCAATAAATTCATTAACCAAATTGATGGTAATGAGCATGAGATTCTTCTGAATTCGTTTAATAAAATCCTGTTCAAAGGTTTTTCCTTCTTCTTCTTCTAATTCCAGTAACATTCTGCGAAAAATCCTGGTATATTCTACTTGAACCTCTAAAAACTTTTCATCCTTATATAAGTCATGCTTCATCAGCTCGCTACCAATTCCACGTCTCTGGCTGATTTCTTCATAAAGTCTTTCTAGAAATAAGTGAAGTTTCTTCCTAGGCTCCATGCTTTTGTTCAGAATCCCCTCAAGGCTTCGCAATGTTTCTTTCCAGCTTAAATATACAATGGTGGTGGTCAGCTCCTCTTTATCCGAGTAGTAATTGTACAGAG
>CAZTIJ010000249.1:0-3248 GCA_964613365.1 uncultured Clostridiaceae bacterium
TTTATATCCACAGCGCCTTTGAGGTAGAAAAAGAAGAGCTGATTGCATTTGAAAAGGGGTTTCCCCATAAGGTGAAAAATTTCCGAAAGAGGTAATTTAAAGGAATAAAACCGTAGCGATGAGTTTTTGTCCTTCCTATCTTTCGTTCTAAGGATAATAGTTTCAATGGCTGAAAAAATGTTTGAAAATTATTGGGAAGGGTAAAAGAGAAATAGAAAGAATCTGAAATTTCTGACAAAAACACAAGGGCGATGATTTCTTGGTTAACGTTGGACAATGATAACTGAGAAGGAGCACTGGAGAAACCGGCCTAGAGGCCGGTTTTTTGTTTGGAACAACCTAAGAGCGGAGGAAAAGAAACCCGAAGCGAATCCATAAAGCGATAGGAGCGACATACCATGGACTTTCAAGATCCCCTAAAGTTTAATAGCGGCACCTATGATGTGATTACCATTGGAGAGGTAGTGGTTGATTTTATCTCCCGAGAGTATAAGGTGGAGAACAATGCCCGAAGGATGAAAGATATTCAGGCTTTTTCCAGACACTTTGGCGGATCGGCGGGAAACATTGCCGTGAACCTAATGGCGCTTGGCTTTTTTCCCGGCCTTATTTCCTCCCTGGGACAGGACTTTCTCGGGGATTATCTAATGGATTTTCTTTTGCAAAAAGGTATTTCCTTAAAGGGCATCAGCCGAACCGCAGAGGAGTACACCTCTATCGTTTTTGTTTTAAAAAGCAGGGAAAATCCAAGCTTTCTGGCCCTTCGGGGCAGTGATAAAAATCTTCGGGTAACGAAGGCCCAGGAGGAAATCATCAACCGGGGAAAAATCCTTCATTTCACGGCCTGGAGTCTTTCCCATGAGCCAACCCGGTCAAGTACTCTGGCCTTAATCAAAAAAGCTGAGGATAAAGGGCTAAGGATCTCTATGGATCCCAACTACAGAGAGGAACTTTGGGATAACAAAGAGGAAGGGCGAAGGATGATAAAGGAAATGCTGGCCAGAGTGGATTTTGTAAAACCCTCTTTAGAAGATGCCCGAAATCTTTTTCTTGAAGACCCTCTTAAGTCCCTTTCTCCAAGTGAATACCTTGACAAATTTATGGATCTTGGAGCCAAGGTGGTTATTTTAACCATGGGGGCCGAAGGACTTATTGCAGGAAATGGAAAGGAAGAGAAAAAACAACCGGGTCGTAGAAATCCGGTGGTGGACACCACGGGGGCAGGGGATGCTTTTTGGGCAGGGATGTATGCCTCTTTGTTAAAGGGTCACTCACTGGAAACGGCTTTGGAACACGGCAGTCAGATTGCCGCCTTTAAGCTTGGCTATATAGGAGGAATAGCTCCGCTTCCGAGATTTGAACAAATCATAAAAAAGGAGGGAAAAGAGGATGCGAATAGGTATTATGAATCCTCAAGGGAATTTTGACAATAAGAACTCCTATTGGACTGAGCATTCGGATTTTGGGGGACAACTGGTTTATGTAAAAGAACTAGCCCTGGCCCTGGATCAAATAGGCGTGATTGTGGATATATTCACTCGGCAGATTGAAGATTCCCAATGGCCGGAGTTCCGGGGAAAGGAAGAGACCTATGAAAACTCGGGAGTGAAAATTATAAGAATTCCCTTCGGACCTAAGGGATTTTTAAACAAAGAAAAGCTTTGGCCTTACTTAAAAGAGTATGCTTCGGGAGTGAAAGCTTACTATGAAATGCTAGGAGTGAAGCCTGAATTCATTACCTCCCATTACGGGGATGGGGGCCTTTCCGCCGTTTATTTTAAAATGCTTACGGGCGTATCCTTTTCCTTTACAGCCCATTCCCTAGGCGCACAAAAGATGGATAAACTGAAGGTGACGAAAAACAACGAAGAAGAAATGAACCGGATTTATAATTTTAATCAGCGCATAGCGGCAGAAAGGAGGACCATGAAGGAAGCCTCCGTGGTCTTTGTCAGCACGGACCAGGAAAGGATACATCAGTATTCCCATGAACGTTATAATGGGGCGGTTTCCATAGAGGACGAAAAATTTAAAGTGGTACCCCCGGGGGTGAATGTCAAGATTTTCAATACCGACAGGAAAAATTCCGAAGAGACCTACACCAAAGCACAACTACATAAATGTCTGAAAAGGGATCTTCGGAAGGAGCGATTAAGGTTGCCCATCATATTCTCTTCCAGCCGATTAGAAAAAAAGAAAAACCATTTCGGACTCGTGAAAGCCTATGGTGAAAACAGAGAACTGCAAAGAAAGGGGAACTTATTAATTGCTTTGAGAGGCGTGAAGGATCCTTACCGGAACTATGAATCCTTAAAGGATGAGGAAAAAGCCGTTATGGATGAGCTGATGAAGCTGATTGTGCAGAAGAAACTGAAGGGAAAAGTAGCCTTTGTAAGTCTTATGAATCAACAGCAGTTGGCAGCCGCCTATCGATATCTGGGAAACTGCGGCGGTGTTTTCGCCTTAACTTCCCTTTACGAGCCCTTTGGGCTGGCACCCTTGGAAGCAATGGCCTGTGGCCTGGTAACCGTGGTAACAAAAAACGGCGGGCCTTCAGAGATCCTGAGAGAAAAGGAAGAAACCTTCGGATTCCTAGTGGATCCCGAAGATACCGCGGATATCGGAGAGACCTTGGAAAAAGTCCTTTCAGATAAAAAGCTGTGGAAGAGCATGCGGGAAAAGGGCATGAAAAGGATATATGGGAAATATACCTGGACAAGTACGGCAAGGGGTTATATACAGGGCATTGAAGAACATCTTAAATAAAAACCATTGAATAAAGTAAGGAAAAGGGGGAAGAAAAGTGGGAAAGAAAAGAAGAAAGGCTGTAAACTTAGGGAAAAGAGAAGAACGACTGGCCTACAAATTACTTGTTCCGTCGCTAATCATCCTTCTTTTGATTGCCGTGTATCCCCTGGGGCAGGTTTTCTATTCCAGCATGACCAACCGCCAGTTTGCCAGCGGACAAGAGACAGAGTTCATCGGATTGGATAATTATCGTAGACTCTTAAGTATGCAGGTGGTAAAGCTGGAACCTCTTCTGGATGAAAACACGGGAGAGATCTTAATCGATTCCCAGACCAATGAGGTGATCAGGGAAAGGCCGATTGACGTACTGCCCAGAGAGCCCCTTCGGTACAGGGAATTAAGACAGTTCAATCTGCTTGATAGTCGGTATGTAATCGGCGCTACGGATCCTGACTTCATTCAATCCGTGATCAACACCATTAATTTTACCGTGGTTTCCG
>CAZTIJ010000250.1:0-3244 GCA_964613365.1 uncultured Clostridiaceae bacterium
TCCACCACTTCGTATAGGTTCTCCGCCTCTTCCTTTTTCACGTGTTCCGAAAGCTCTTTGACCTTTACCTTGAAGGTACGGTTTCCGAAATGCACCATTACCACATCGCCGATTTCCAGCTCGGTGCCCGGCTTCGCTTCCTTGTCGTTGACAAACACCCGGCCCTTCTCACAGGCCTCCTTGGCCACGGGCCGTCTTTTGATGATCCGTGCATTTTTCAAAAATTTATCCAGTCGCATAGACTTCCTCCTTATCCCCGGCGGCGGAATGTTTCCCCACGGGGTTTTTTCTATTGTTTTATTCTAGGTTGGCTCCTCTTTTTTAAAAGGTTGACTCTTTCTACATTGATGCCGGTTCCATGCTTCACTCCCCTTGATCAGCGAAAGAGCTCCGTTACGTAATAGCCGTTTTCCAATCGGATGACTCCGATCCCCACTTCGGTGAACCCTTCGGTCATCCGGTTTTCCCGGTGGCCGGGGGAATTCATGAAGTTGTTGTGAATTTCTTCGGCGCTCAGCTCCCAGGTGGCCCATTGAATGTTCTCGCTTCGAAGGGTGACCCCCAGGGCATCGGCCATTTCAAAGGGACTTCCGTAGGTGGGGGAAGTATGGTTGAAGTAACTGTACAGCCCCATATCCGTGGATTTGATCCGGGCAAGTCTCGTGAGATCGGAGGCAGTGGCCAGGGCTTGGAGCCCCTGCTGGCTTCGGGCATCGTTCAGTTTTCCGATCACCCGCTCTTCAACTTGCCGAAGAATCCCATCGCTTTCCACCACCCGGTTGTATTCCCCGTCCAGGGTATCCATTATGGAAGGATTTAGGGATACCCTTCGGAACACCTGGCGAAACACCTCTTTTCCGATGACCCGGTCATCCTCCTTCCGGGTCAGGGTGTAAAGGGCCTCCCGTTGGTGATGAAGCATACCATCCGATTGGAAGGTATCGGGGCCCACACTTACCTGAATGATAAAGCTGCCGCCGTAGTGTCCGTATTTCTCTTCGAAATAGCGAATCACCTCTTGGGAGGTTAATGTGTCCTCCTTCAGCACGTCGGCCCCGGAGGGAAAATTCTCATCCACAGGGGTCACTTCCACGGGCTCTTCGGGGACTTTCAGCTCCTCACTATCCTCGGACCCGGGTGTCTCAATGGGTGCAACGATTTCCCTTCGTGCTTCCGAAGGATCCTCTCCGGGGTTTTCCGTCGGTTCTGTGGGAAGATCCTCCGGCGATCCCTCCTCGACGGGCTCCTCCGTGACTTCCCCGTTGTCCGACTCCTCCTCGGGACCTTCCTCAATCCAAAAACACCCCGTGGCGGTTACACCGAGAACAAGGCCCAGCAAAAGACTGATAAGTATGTTTTTCATCCACCCTCCCTTGGCTTTGTTTTCATCGGCGGACGTTCGGCTTTTATTATCCATGGGGCTCCCCTCCAGGGTTTCTTGTTATGGTTCCTACAGACCCTTTTCTTTCGTTGGTTTTTCCCCGTGGTCGGTTTTCTCCCAAGCCCTTTCCTTACCCGGCTTGGTTTCCTGTCCGCCCCCGGTATTGCCGGGGCCTTCCTTTTCCAAGAGCTTTCCTAGATTCTGCTCTCGTAGACGGGCCAGCTCCTTTTCATACCAACGATTCTTTTCCTCGAGCTCTTTCTTTTCCTGTTGCAGTTTATCCGCCTTTTTTTCCCGATCCTTGATTTTTTTTACGTACTGATACTTCGAAGCGGTATCCAGAAAAAAAACGATTACCGCACCGATGGTGGCGGAAATCAGAATCACCAGGGCCGCGGAAATTTCCAGGGTGGTGAAAAACAGGTTGATCGTCACCGCTCCCGCGTTTAATATGGCAAATACGGAGATGAAAATCGACAATATCAGGATAATGATCAGGTTTTTTTGCACGGAACTCCCTCCTAGGAATGTAATGGTTTGAATCGGTGTATCAGGATAATCCATATTTACCCCCTTTACGGGGCTTCAAGCAGGAAATATTCCCATTCATGGGCTTTCGGGAACCTCCCTCTTAAGAGCTCCTAGTGCATTACCGAAACAGCTCCGTTACATAAAAGCCGTTGCCCGTAACCACAATGCCGATGCCCACTTCCTGAAATCCGCTGTTCATTCGGTTACTCCGATGACCCTCGGAGTCCATAAAACCGCTGTGCACTTGGGATGCAGGAACTTCCCGGCTGGAATAATAAATGTTTTCGCTGCGAAGTCCGATACCGAAGAATTTCGCCATATCAAAGGGGCTTCCGTACTCCGGAGAGGTATGGCTGAAGTAATCGTTTACCGCCATATCCGTAGACTTGATCCTTGCCATGGAGGTAAGCTCTTTGGAAACCTTCAGGGATGAGGCCCCCCGTTCCTTTCGGGCGGCGTTGATTTTCGATACCACTTCCTGTTCAATGCTTTGTCGCACAGTGTTGTCTTTAACAAAACGGTCATATTCCCGGTAAAGATCGCTGTAGGGCGTGGGCTCCGGTTCGGGTTCGGGGTCCGGTTCCGGTTCAGGCTTGGGCTCCGGCTCCGGGTCAGGTTCCGGTTTCGGTTCGGGGTCCGGCTCTGGCTTGGGTTCCGGTTTCGGCTCTGGTTCAGGCTCCGGGTCAGGTTCCGGTTTCGATTCGGATTCCGATGCTTCTTTGGGCTCCGACTGATCCTCTGTCTCCATTTCAGCGGTTTTCTGATCCCCTTTTCCCTCTTCCGACTCCGCAACCTCGATGGCATTTACCCATAGTACTCGGTTTACAACCTCCATCAGCGGGGTCCCATGCCGATCTATTCTATGTAGGGATTCTAGCACTTCCTCCCGGTGTTCCCCTTCCAACTCCACGGCGGCAACGGACTCTTTCTTAGTATTGTTCTGCTGATCTTCGGGCCCCTCCATCGACACCGGGCTGCTCTCACCACAGGCGGTAAGTACTCCTAAGGTCAACAGGATGATTAAAACCCTTCCCAGGATCCCGGGTTTTTGATAGCCTTTTATGATTTCCCTGTTCCTATGGGATCGAACCTTTATATTTATATTTTTCCTCATTTTTGCACCTCACTCACCGGTTCTTTTACAATAACGGACACGGTCAGAACTTCTTTTGTCGCTACTGACCACTATAGGGTATTCAACGGCGATTTCTCACACGGGCTCCATTATATAAAGAACGGTACAAAAAAACCAGGTCCTAAAGGCCTGGTTTTTTGTGTTCTAAGTACGTCCTACTTGTTAACCTTTTCCTTTAAGGTTTTACCAGCTTTGAA
>CAZTIJ010000251.1:0-3230 GCA_964613365.1 uncultured Clostridiaceae bacterium
CCCGACAGGGGAGAACCTATTAATATAATAATAAAATAAAATGGAGGGTTTAATATGAACAACAAACTATCATTCAACGCAAGAGCCATTCACGCGGGAAGTGTACCATGTCCCACCACGGGAGCCCATGTGGCACCGGTATATCGAACATCCACCTTTGTAATTGACAACGTGGACAAAGCCATTCGCATCGGTTACGGAGAAGAGGAAGGCTACGCCTACGGCCGTTTCGGAAATCCCACGGTGGACGCCCTGCAGGAAAAAGTTGCTGCCTTGGAAAATGCCGAGGCTTCCCTGGCGACCGCATCGGGTATGGCGGCGATTTCCACGGCGCTGATGGCTTCCCTTCAAGCGGGGGATCACCTGGTAACGGGAGATATTATTTACGGATGCACCTACGGTTTTGTTCGGGATGTACTGCCCCAGTACGGTGTGGAGGTAACCATGGTGGACAGCACGGATCCGAAAAATATTGAAAAGGCCATGAAGCCCAATACCAAGGTGGTATACATCGAAACCCCCTGTAATCCGGTGTTGAATATCACCGATATTGAAAAGTCCGCGGAAATTGCCCACAGCCATGGTGCAAAATTATTCGTGGACAGTACCTGGGCCACCCCCTATCTTCAAAAACCCCTGGAATTAGGTGCGGATGTGGTACTGCACAGCGCCACCAAGTACCTGAACGGTCACGGCGATGTTGTGGGAGGCATGATCGTGGGGTCCAAAGAATTGATGGATCACATGCGAAAGCCCTATTTGGAGTTCTTCGGAGGAATCATCTCCCCCATGGATGCATCGGAAATTGCAAAGGGGATTAAGACCTTAGGACCACGAATGGACATTCACTGCGAAAATGCGAAAAAAATCGCAGAGCATCTGGATAAGCACCCCATGGTGGAGCGGGTACTGTATCCAGGGCTGAAGAGCCATCCCCAGCATGAACTGGCGAAAAAGCAGATGAAGGATTTCGGCGGTATGATGAGCTTTGACGTAAAGGGCGGCTTTGAGGCCGGAAAGGCATTGATGGACAGTGTGGAAATGATCAGCCTGGCCACCAGCCTTGGTTGTGTGGACTCCTTAATTCAACATTCCCCATCCATGAGTCATGCCACCATGTCCAAGGAGGAACGGGAAAAAGTAGGAATTGCGGAAGGACAGGTGCGGTTCTCCGTGGGAATTGAGGAACCAGAGCATCTGATCGCGGACCTGGATCAGGCCTTGGAAAAAGTGGCAAAGGTGATCAATAAATAACAACAATCAAAAAAGGGTGTTGTAGCACAGACACCCTTTTTTTATAGAAAAAGGAGGATCAATATGGATAATTTAGTGGAGATTAGATGGCACGGACGGGGAGGACAGGGGGCGAAAACCGCATCCCTACTCCTGGCGGAAGTGGGATTTGCCTTAGGAAAGTATGTACAGGGATTTCCCGAATACGGTCCGGAAAGGATGGGGGCTCCCATCACCGCCTACAATCGTATTGATGATCAGCGGATTTCCATTCACTCCAACATTTATCAGCCGGATTACGTGGTTGTGGTGGATGAGACCCTGCTTTCCAGTATCGACGTTACGGCGGGGCTGAAGGACCGGGGGGCGATTATTATCAATACGGAAAAGGACCCCTCTGAGGTGCGGGAAAAGTTAAAGGGGTATTCCGGAGAGGTATATACCATCGATGCCCGAAGGATTTCCACGGAAGCCCTGGGGGGATACTTTCCCAATGTACCCATGCTGGGGGCGGTAAGCAAGGTTATGGGCCTTGCCGAGGATGATATCCTGGTGGAAAAAATGGAAAAGTCCTTTGCCCATAAGTTCGCATCGAAACCTGCAGTGATCGAAGGGAATATGAAGGCCTTAAAAGCCGCTTTGAAGGAGGTAGGAAAAAGTGCGTAAAAAAATCGACGAAAAGGTAACCTGGAGAGATATCGAACCGGGAGGGACCATTGAACAGGCTGGAAACTCCCATGAACTGAACACCGGGGACTGGCGGGTAAAGCGGCCTTTGTATAAGCCGGAGGAATGCAAACAGTGCCTGTTATGCGTGCCGGTGTGTCCCGACAGTTCCATTGTTTTAGAGGAAGGGAAGATGGCGGGAATTGATTATGAGCATTGTAAGGGATGCGGTGTTTGCGAGAAGGCATGTCCCTTCCAGGCGATCGAGATGTTACAAGAACAATAAGGAGGGAATTAACCATGAGTATAAAGAACAGTTTATCCGGAAACGAGGCGGTGGCCCATGCCATTCGTCAGATCAACCCCGATGTTTTTCCGGCGTTTCCCATCACTCCGTCCACGGAGGTACCCCAGTATGTTTCCGATTATGTGGCCAACGGTATGGTGGATACGGAATTTGTAACCGTGGAGTCCGAGCATAGTGCAATGGCGGCCTGTATCGGGTCCCAGGCGGCGGGGGCAAGAACCATGACCGCCACCTCTTCCTGTGGACTGGCCCTGATGTTCGAGATGCTTCATGTGGCCTCCTCTTCACGGATGCCCATCGTTATGCCGGTGATCAACCGGGCTTTGACGGGGCCCATCAACATCAATGCGGATCACAGCGATTCCATGGGAGCCAGGGAAGCGGGCTGGATCCAGCTTTACAGCGAAAACAACCAGGAGGTTTACGACAACATGATCCAGGCGGTTCGTATCGCCGAGCATATGGATGTGCAGCTGCCCGCCATGGTTTGTCAGGACGGCTTCATAACCAGTCACGCGGTGGAGAACATTGAGCTGATAGAGGATCAGAAAGTAAAGGACTTTGTGGGAACCTACCGGCCGGAAAAGAATCTCCTGAACAAAAACAATCCCATTGCCATGGGTCCCTATGATACTGCAAATTACTACATCGAACATAAAAGACAACAGGCGGAGGGAATGCTCCAAGCAAGGAAGGTCATTGACCAAGTGGCAAAGGAATTTGAAGCCATGACGGGACGGAAATACGGATTTGTGGAGGAGTACCGATTAGAGGACGCCGAGGTAGGAATCGTGATCATCAACTCCACCGCCGGCACCGCAAAGGCCACCGTGGATCAAATGCGAAAAGAGGGGAAAAAAGTGGGACTTCTGAAAATCCGAGTCTTTAATCCCTTCCCGGTACAGGAAATTATCCGGGGACTGAAGGACCTGAAAGCGGTGGCGGTGATGGACCGGGCCGAGAGTCTCTCCGGATTCGGCGGGCCGGTGTTTGCCTTGACCCGTTCCGCACTGTTTGACAGCGG
>CAZTIJ010000252.1:0-3225 GCA_964613365.1 uncultured Clostridiaceae bacterium
GTTTTTCTTCCAACAAATATAAAAGATACTCATTGATGGATGCCTTATCCACGGCTCCCTTGGAGTAGGTTAAAAACCGATCCAGATGCCCCGTGTAGCTTTTGATGGTTTTCGGGCTGTAGCCCTTTTGTTTTAAGTGATTCTTAAGCAGTGTTACCTCATCGGTATAGGCGCTGACCTTTATAATTTCTCCCTGTAGGACTTCCAAATCCGATTTTTTCTCTAAAGGAAAGTTCCAAACCCGGGCCTTTGGATCCCATTTCCCCTCGCCGACTTTCTTTAACATTTTGACATGCTCTTTGTTGTAAGCAATCTGAACCCGTAAACCCCCATCTTTTTCAATGATTTTCATCACAACCATCCTTTACCCTTTATTCCTTCTTCTTTTCGAGCATACGTACCGGATAGTTGTCATGGTTAATGTAGTGTACGTATCTCCTGGAAGAATTGTTCGTCAATCTAAATTTTGTAAACTTAAGATCATTGTACCATTAATTTCCTCTGTTTCCAACTTGAATTGTAGGAATTTTATTTAAATTCTTCCTATATTCATACTATACCATTTTCTATATATTGTAAACGGACATTAATGTCCGGTTAGGGATCACAATTTTTTAAAAGCCCTGTCCTTAACCCCTATACAAAAGAAACCCTAGAATAGCTTAAAATGATGCTACTCCAGGGTTTTCCTTATGATCTGCTTTCCTCTTCACGCTTTCTAGTCCTCTACGCTTTCCAGCAGGATTCTTTCCTCAAAACCGCCCCGTTCCTGTTTTTTGTCGGCTTTGATCCGCTCGAGACTGTAAAGATCCTCTCCTCTAAGTTTTGCCAGGGCTTCCATCACTTCCAAAAGATCCGCCAGCTCCTCAAAATCCCGGCTTTCCTTAAACTCCTGAATTTCCTCCTCCAGCTTTTGAATCAAGTGCTCCTCCATTTCCTCCTCGGGTAATACCCGTGTAACCGGAGTTTTATCCGCCTCTTTAATCATTTCCGGGATGCGGTCCCGAACCAGTTTGTTGTATTTTTCCATGGTTTGCCTCCTTCAATTACATAGTTTTTGCCTCTATGGATACTATTCGATAAAACTGAAAAAACTCCTTCATATTGAAGGAGTTTTTTTGTTTAGATGTTTTGATTTAATTTTTCCACAATCTCATCGGCGTTCATTCCGTGAACCTGGGCCGCCTCTTCAATGCTTTCCATTTGGGCGGAGGGACAACCGACGCAACCCATACCGAAGCTTCCTAAAATCGGTACGGACTGGGGATAGGTTCGTACCAGATCACCGATATTCATATCCTTTGTAATTTTCATGGAATCCTTCCTTTCCTGTTGTGTTTTCCTTCTGGATTCATTATAAGCTCTTTAAGGAAAAGATTCTGTGAGGGAAGTCACAGAGTGTTTACGGATCGATGAAAATACCTGTTATTTTGTTTGCCTTTTAATCAACACCCATGCCCCGATGGCTCCAACCCCTGCCAGCGTCCAGGGAAAGCCGTTCTCCTCCCTGTCTTCCCCGTCCCTTGCTTGATTTTCACCCCCGTCGGTTAATCGGGCGTTCGCAAGGCCCCGGGTCCAGGGAAAGTGGCTGTTGGTGGTAAAATCTTTCAGGTTCTCAGTGTACAGATCGAAGTACTCGGGGGTATATACCGGGGCGTACACATCCTCTTTCTGAAGGATTTCGGCGATCTTTCCATAGGGATCTGTTCCTGCCGCCCCCGCTTCCCACTGCCGGGCCTTTTCGATTTTTTCGTCCAGAACCTGGTTTTCATACCGGCTGATGTTGCTGCGGTGGGTACCGATATTTCGGGAATGAAAAAAGCCTTCCACCCCGTCCAGGGGGGCAAAGGGGTCCAGGGTCAGCTCCAAAAAAACCACGTTCCACATGTCTACGTTGTTATCCGCATCATAAATCAAATCCTCCATAATGGCGTCCATCCCGCCGTAGGCATTATCGATATTGATCCCCAGGGCATTGGCCCAGTCCCGATCCCAAAGGGGACTCAGGGTTTCGATGATCTCCGAATGGGTGCTGCCTAAAATCCGAAGGGTCAATACCTCCCCCGCCTTTTCCCGGTAACCCTCGTCGTTTAAGTGCCATCCCCCCTCCTCCAAAACCGCTCGGGCTTTTTCCAGGTCATAGCTTGGATTTTCCAGGGACTGAAGCTCCTCTTCCTCGGCGATTCTGGCATTTTCTCCGAAGAAATGGGCGGGCACGGTACCGTATCCTTCAAAGTAGTGTTCCATCAGGGCCTCTACGTCCATGGCGTGGCGCAGGGCCCTTCGAACGGCGGGATCCTTGGTGGCTCCGTATTCATGATTAAAAAAATAAAGACCCTGGCTGTCGCTGTAGTACCTATTATGGGCGATGCTTTCCTCTTCCATGGCAATGTTGATGTTTCGGATTTCATTTTGCCGGTTGATCAGATCCACATTTCCCTGGATCAAATCATCGATTTCCGTGTTCTCTTCAATCAGCCGCAGAATAATCTCTTCGATGGCATAGGCCCCCTCATTGTAGTAATGGGGATTTCTGGTTAAATAGACGTATTCCCCCATGATCAGGTTTTCCAGGACGTAGGGTCCCGAGCCCAAGGGGTCGTGGCTTTTCTCCCGAAGCCCGGCGGTGTCCTTATATCGATAAAACTCCCGATACATGTGCTTCGGTGCGATGTAAAAGCCCAGACTTTCCAAATCCGGCGTCGCCCCTTTTTGAAAATGAAAGGCCACGGTTTCGTCGTCTAGGGCCCGCACTCCGGGAAACTCCTCGGTTTCCCCTTCCCGGTAAGGGGCATAGCCCTGAAGATCGCGGGCATAGCTATTGTGCTCGCCGGCATAGGAGGGGTCGGAAATCACCCGATAGCTAAACACCACGTCCTGTGCCGTTACCGCCTCACCGTCGGCAAAGGTCAGTCCCTCCTTTAGGCTCACGGTCACCATGGCTCCCTCCTCGGATATCTCCCAGTCCTCGGCGGCGTCTCCAACCCAGTTTCCGTCCATATCCCGGCGCAGCAGCCGTTGAAAGACCAGATCCACCACGTCGCCGTCGGTCCCCCGGGGATAATAAAAGGGATTGAAATTTCCCGTGGAGGCCTTCATCCCCACGGTTAACAGGGAATCCTCCCCCCGGTTGTATCCATAGCTTGCCTTCGGGGCAACAAAATCCCCCGGTAATACTGTGCCCAGCAGTAACATAAGGCAGATGCCCAGTATGGCCAAGTCCTG
>CAZTIJ010000253.1:0-3207 GCA_964613365.1 uncultured Clostridiaceae bacterium
GGATTTAGCCAATCTGTGTATTTTCCCCATCACTTCCCCCCAGTTTTCAACCAATGTGTGATCAGGATTTTCAATATTAATAAACTCTCCGGAGACTTTTTCGAAAAGCACATAATAAAATTTTCCTCCCTCTCCTTGAATCTGTTGAATCAGGGACATTTTATTGAAGGTAAACGGCCTCGCAACGGCAACTCCCTTTTTTCCAAGGTGGATAATCCAATCCAGCTCCCCTTGAATCAGGGACTTTTCCCTATTTTCAGCCCGGTAAAACTTCAGCACATAGGGATGATTATTGATGTGTACTTCATAAACACTATTATCAAATCCTCCAAGAGAGTTCGTCTTAGAAGGGTCTGTACCAAGTCGTTCCATGACGCTGTTAAGTGTTATTTTTTCTATCATAATGTATTTCCTCCTTTTTCCAACTCTTATTCTTAAAATATCCATTGCCTCTTACATATATGGTCAAAATCGGTTTCTTTAAAAGGAAATACAGGTACTAAGAGATCCACCATTTATTGAAGAAACTGCATCTAATAATGGTAAATCTAATAACTATATATTATCTTGAGACTTTCCTATTGTCAAAAAATTCTCTCAAACCAAATGATTTTCTTTGCCCCTCCAGTGATTATCTATTCTTCGATGGGTAACTATGTACTAATCAGGAAAAATCCAAAGTCGTAACAATCCCATGAAGTGGAATAGGAGGGGGTTTGTAATGAATTGGTGGGAAACTCCAAACAAAAGAGCGTGGAAAATCATCGTACCTGTGATGATCTTGCTGACTGTATCGATTGTATCCCTGAGCTGTGTAACCGAAGAAGAAACCGACAGCGGAATTTTGAATACCGATGCCGGCGAGTACCAATATAAGGTGCTGGCAACGAACCTGGAGGTTCCCTGGGAGATTGTCCCGTTACCCGACGGAGACATCCTGGTAACAGAACGGGTAGGTCGATTGACTCTCATTGAAAACGGCAGTAACCGAAGCATTCATGAGTTTGAAGACCCAGGAGAAGCGGGGGTGTTGGGTATGACCTTGGGACCGAATTTTGAGGAGGACAGGGACCTTTATGTTTATTATGCCTACGAGGATACATTCAACCGGGTATCCCGATTTGTATTTGATGGCGATTTCTTAAGGGAGGAAACAGTTATCATCGATGAAATACCGGGCCACCGACATCACAGTGGGGGAAGACTTGCCTTTGGTAAGGATAAAAAACTTTATATCACCACAGGGGATGCCTACGAACCGGAACATTCCCAGGACAGGGAATCCCTTGCGGGAAAAGTGCTACGAATAAACCCTGACGGCACGATCCCACGGGACAACCCCTTTGATAACAGCCCCGTATTTGCCTATGGCATACGAAATGCCCAGGGCATAGCCATCCATCCCGAAAGTGGTGAGGTATTCATCTCTAATCACGGGCCTACCCATCAAGATGAGATCAATATCATTCTTCCCGGAAAAAACTACGGCTGGCCGGTGGTTTCCTGCGGGGAAGGGGAAACAGAATTTGAAGACCCGTTAATTTGCTATGAAGACTTTACCTTAGCCCCTTCGGGAATGGATTTTTTCCCCTCGGAAAGCGGAAAGGAAACAGCACTGTATGTTTCCGGACTAAGAAGCGAAATGGTAAAGCGTTTCACCTTCGGCGAGGAAGGATCCGTCACTGGTGAGTATGACTTGTTTCAGGACTGGGGTAGAATTCGGGCAGTATCCTATCACCAAGGCTCCCTATATATTTCTACCAGTAACCAAGACGGACTGGGTTCTCCTGATGAGGCGGATGATCTTTTAATTCGTCTTACCCCTGCTAGATAGGACCGGAATAAAAGTGGGAGAGAGTTTTTGTCATCCCATTGATCCAATGACAAACCTCCCTCCCTTTCCTCTGCCTCTTTAATTCTTTAGATACGCCAAGACATCGTCCACATGTCCTTTGGATTTTACACCTCGAAAGGCTTTGACCAGGATTCCCTCTTCATTGATAATAAAAGTGGACCGCTCCGTACCCATAACTTTTTTGCCGAACATATTCTTCTCTTTCAATACGTCGTAGGCTTGGTGAAGCTCTTTTTCCTTATCGCTGATCAACTCAAAGGGTAGGTTATTCTTCTCTTTAAACTTATCATGGCTCTTCATTCCATCCTTACTGATTCCATACACTTCATAGCCTAAACGTTTTAATTCTTCATAGTTGTCTCTGAACTCAGAGGCCTCCGTCTGTCACCCCGGAGTATTGTCCTTCGGGTAAAAATAGAGAATATATTTCTTTCCTTTCAGTTCATCACTTGTTACATTCCCCCCGCCGGTAACGGGAAGATCGAAGGCCGGAGTGGCCTTTCCTTCCATCATTTTACTCATGTCATTGCCTCCTTTAAACTTTCGCTTTGCTTTTTATAAAGATTCTGATCAGAATATGGAGCGGTGGGGTGTCTCCTGGGCTAGCTATCATATTTTGCAAATACAAACACCAATGCACCGATCGTCAGTCCGATCCCTGCGCCCACAATGATACTCAACGCCGTATCAAATCGGGTAACGGCTGATAGCAACAGTCCGATCCCCGCTCCAAGGGTTAACCCTAAACCCACAGCACCTAAGTTGTACTCATTCATTCTTTTAGACATGGCTTTCCTCTCTTTCTCGGTCCAAAGGTTTCGGCCAACTCTATTCAGATAGTATTTATACCAAAGTATCCCCAATTTAAACCAAAAACTTAACGCCTGACAGGAATCATGATAAATCCTTCCTGTATATCACCGAAAATCCTGGGCTCCGCCGTCCCATGAAAAACAGCAAATAACCCATAGGCACAGAGAAAAGCGTCGACTTTGTCTTCCATGGGTTTATGATTTTTCTTATTGAGTTCAAAACCTTTCGAGAAAAGTTTTGAGGAAAGGCCTTTTACAGTCCCTTGGTATTCCAGCTCCTTTAACCGATCGAGGAGTCGCTCCATTTGATTTTTCGTTTCCTCGTAGGGAATCTTACTTTTTCTTTTATACTTCACAGGAGCGATATCCGGGAAAAGTCCGAGACAAATTCCCGTGGGAAAGGATTCCATAATTGTGGATTTCCCCGATTCTAAGGATATACGAAAATCCATTCGTGAAAAACCGCTGAGAATCTCCTCGGCTAACTTCTCTCCCCGAATTTCTCCGAAGTTGTTGATTAAAAACCTTCGGCTGGCCATA
>CAZTIJ010000254.1:0-3202 GCA_964613365.1 uncultured Clostridiaceae bacterium
CACCATATGATAGGCCGCATCAACGCCCCGCTCTTTTCGTTGCAGACGAAAATCCGCCTCCGTCATCCCTAAATGTGCCGCAATCATGGAATCAGAAAGGTTTAAAGCTTTCGAGCGTTGAAGGAGTTCCGTTGAAACTCCCTTCAGTTCCCCGACCCGCTGAAATTCCTTTTCCGTCTCCACCAGGTTTTTGATCTTGTTCAGGAAAAAGAAGTCCATACCGGTTTTGTCGTGGATCCATTGCAGGCTGATGCCCACAGAAATTCCCGCTGCGATATAAAAGATCCGCTCGTCGTCTCGAAGGCCGATTCGATTTTCCAACTCCTCTTTGCCCAGATCCGCCAGTTCCGGCAGCAGAATGCTGTCCCGCTGAAGCTCTAAGGACCGAATCCCCTTCATCAGGGCGCCTTCAAAACTTCGATCCAGAGCCATCACCTCACCGGTGGCCTTCATCTGGGTGCCCAGCTGCCGATTGGCCTGTTTAAACTTGTCAAAGGGCCACCGGGGAATTTTAATCACCACATAATCCAGGCTGGGCTCAATGGCGGAATGGCCGATGCCCGTTACCGGATTGGGGATTTCATCCAGCGTAAGGCCCACGGCGATTTTCGCAGCGATTCTTGCAATGGGATAGCCGGTGGCTTTGGAGGCCAGGGCACTGGAACGGCTGACCCGGGGATTAACTTCAATGACAACGTAGTCCATGCTCTTCGGATCCAGGGCAAACTGCACATTGCAGCCCCCTTCCACCTTCAGCGCCCGGATAATTTTCAAGGACGCGCTTCGAAGCAGCTGGTACTCCCGGTTTGCCAGGGTTTGACTGGGGGCCGCCACAATGCTGTCTCCGGTATGAACACCCACGGGGTCCACGTTTTCCATGCTGCAAACGGCAATGCAGGTATCACTGCTGTCCCGAATGACTTCAAACTCCACTTCTTTCCATCCGGAAACACACCGCTCCACCAGGATTTGTCCAACCCGGCTGCTTTTGATGCCCAAGGCGGCAATGGCCTCAAGCTGTTCTTTGTCCTCCGCAATACCGCCCCCGGTGCCGCCCATGGTATAGGCGGGACGCACAATCAGCGGATAGCCGATTTCATCTCCGTAATCCATCGCCTCGGTCACCGTGGTGACCACTTTGCTCTCGGCGATCGGTTCATTGATTCCCTCGAGCAATCGGTTAAACAGGTCCCGGTCCTCGGCCTGCTGAATGGCCTCGGGCTGGGTTCCCAGCAGTTTGATTCCTTCTTCTTGTAAAAATCCCTCTTCGGAAAGGTCCACCGCAAGATTCAGAGCCACCTGGCCACCCAGCGTCGGCAGCAGTCCGTCGGGCTGCTCCTTTCGAAGGATTTTTTTGACAAACCCCGTCGTCAGCGGTTCCATATACACCCGGTCCGCAATACTGGTATCGGTCATAATCGTGGCGGGATTGGAGTTGATCAACACCACTTCGATGCCCTCCTCCTTTAAGGCCAGACAGGCCTGGGTCCCCGCATAGTCAAACTCCGCCGCCTGGCCCACCACAATGGGTCCGGAGCCGATTACCACAACTTTTTTCAAATCCTTGTTTACAGACATGCCGTCACCCCGCTTTTTTGAATCATCTGTTGAAATCGATCGAATAACCCTTCGGAATCCATCGGGCCCGGCGACGCTTCGGGATGGTACTGCACCGAAAACACCGGATCCCTCTGATGACAGAGCCCTTCAATGCTTCCGTCGTTTAAGTTGATATGAGTTATGATCATATTTTTCGGGACTGAACTCGGGTCTACGGCGAAGCTGTGATTCTGGGAGGTTATGGTCACTCTACCTGTTGTAAGGTCCTTCACTGGATGGTTGCCGCCCCGATGTCCGAAGGGAAGCTTTATGGTCTCGCCGCCGTAGGCAAGACTGAGCAGTTGATGGCCGAGACAGATTCCCATGATCGGGGTCTTGGACTGAATCAACTTTTTAATCTGCTGGATCGCTTCCGACAATACCTTCGGATTTCCCGGTCCATTGGACAGCAGTATCCCCGCAGGGTTTCGGGAGAGAACCTCCCGGGCGTCGGTGTTTGACGGATACACGGTGATATGAAAACCCCGGCTGATGAGGGCTTTTAAGATCCCTTCTTTGAGGCCGAAATCCACCACCGCTACCGGTGCTCCCGACGGGTTTCCCACCGCATAGGCCCCCTTGGTGGTCACCGATTCCACCGGGTGCTTCATCTTAATGATCTCTGCCTGGGTTTTGCTGCTTTCCCACTGTACGTCCTGCTCCCCGAGCACAATCACTCCCCACATCGACCCCGAGGTCCGGATATGACGGGTCAAGCTTCTTGTATCCACGCCCTTCATGCCGATCATCCCGTGTTTTTCCATGTATTCCTCCAAAGCGCCGAGGGCTCGGTAGTTGCTGGGATGCATGCACAGATCCTTGACGATCAGTCCCTTTGCTTTGGGCTCCCCGGACTCGATGTCCTCCCGATTAAAGCCGTAATTCCCGATCTCAGGATAGGTCATCACCACAATCTGATGGGTATAGGAGGGGTCCGTCATCAACTCCTGATATCCGTTCATTCCCGTGTTGAACACCACCTCCCCCGTCGCTTCCTTCTCTTTTCCGATAAACTCGCCGTAATAGGTTTTTCCGTCTTCCAATACCAATTTTGCCTTCATACTCTTTCCTCCTATTGCAGATTACCGTAAGATCTCAGCCGTTGAAATCGTGCATAAAAATAAGCCCCATCCGAAAAAGAGACAGGGCTTAGGCATCCCGGGGATACCTGCACGATATCCGAACACACCTATGGAAAATAGAATATATGCATCCTATACCAATCCTTATTAGCCTCTCTGGACTATCTTAAAAGATCTTATGATTTCCGTAATCATATCAAAGCAGGGGGAGCTTGTCAATAGATATTTATGCATATTTATTAATTTTTATTATTCTGATATTTCTCGCCCCCGTCTTCAACAACAGCCATCCCCAGTGAGCGGGGGTTTTCGGGGTATCGACTCGAAGTATGACGATTAACTACCTGCCCCCTATAGAAGGAAAGATCCAATTTTTGAATCTACTTTTCAAGAGGGGGATAACGGGCTTTTGAATATCCCGTCATGGACGGACCCCAGACTCATGAGGCCATAAGCGGCCAAATAGGCTAAAAAGGCGGAAGCGGCGATGTTGATGATTACCTGCATCTCTAAGAGGCTCG
>CAZTIJ010000255.1:0-3194 GCA_964613365.1 uncultured Clostridiaceae bacterium
TAGGGTTATATTAATGGCGGATTTAGGTGATCTTAGAGAAGGTATCTTTGACGAGGAGGAGTTATTTCTTGCCGCAAAAGAAGCAGAGAAACTTTCCCACATTACCCTTCATGGTATCGGTGTGAACTTAACCTGTTATGGAGGAGTTATTCCCAGTACAAAAAACCTATCGAAACTGGAGGCCCTGGGAAAAACCATTGAAAAAGACATCGGGAGAAGTTTGGAATTATATAGTGGTGGAAATTCCAGTAGTATCTATCTGTTGTCCGAAGAAAATATGCCAAGCAGGATCAACCATCTTCGTTTAGGGGAAGCTCTGGTTCTTGGAACGGAAAGTGCCTATGGTAAAAATATTGAGAATACCTATCAGGATATTTTTCAATTGGTAGCGGAAATAATTGAGCTTAAAGAAAAACCGTCGATTCCCATAGGGGAAATTGGTATGGATGCCTTTGGAAACACTCCCTCGTTTGAAGATGAGGGGATTCGTAAAAGAGCCATTCTAGCCATAGGTCGACAAGATATTGGAAGTTACGACATTTTTCCCATAAATAAGGGGATGAAAATTCTTGGAGCCAGCAGCGACCATTTAATTTTGGATGTAACCGATGCTAAGGAGGACCTTCAAGTCGGAGATGAAATCCGTTTCAATTTACGATACGGAGCACTTCTTTCTTTAATGACCAGTGAATACGTAAGAAAAAAATTAGTTTATTAGTTTTTCAAGAGAAATATGAAGTCAGATGCTCCTCTAGTGGCAGATTGCAGGAAAATCACTGCGCAGTCCTAGCGGGAGCATTTGTACTTTTTAAAGATGTATTACATGGTTAAACTTTGATTAATTTAAGGCTATCACTTATAATGAAAGTGCAGAGGTATCATAATTACAAGTTAGCAATCTTAATCGGGGAAGGGTGAAAGAAATGAAAGTGATTGATTTGAGAAGCGATACGGTAACCATTCCGACGGAAAATATGTACAGGGAGATCTCAAAAGCTCCCATTGGTGATGATGTATACGGGGATGACCCGACGGTTAATGGATTAGAAGATTTAGCTGCGAAAACCTTAAATAAAGAAAAGGGGTTGTTCGTACCCACCGGTACCATGGGAAACTTAATAGCGGTTATGGGCCATACTCGCCCCGGGGATGAAATCATTCTAGAGAAGAACAGCCATATTTTCTTATATGAGGCCGGTGGTGCTTCCAGATTGGCGGGGGTACAGCCCATGACCCTTGAAGGGGTTGATGGGGTTATGAATCCGATAGAAGTGGAAGAATCCATTCGAAAGGAAAACATTCACTTCCCAACCACAGGGCTAATTTGTGTGGAAAACACTCATAATATGGCTGGTGGAATGGTACAACCCATGGAAAACCTTCAAGAATTGCGTTCCATTGCATGTCGCTATAATCTTCCGATGCATTTAGACGGGGCCAGGGTGTTTAATGCAGCCGAGGCCCTTAACTGTGACGTGAAAGACATCTCTGCTTATTTCGATTCAATTATGTTTTGTTTATCCAAGGGACTCGCTTCCCCTGTGGGGAGTATGTTAGTAGGAGGAGCGGATTTTATTAATCAAGCCCGAAAGCTTCGAAAAATCCTAGGGGGAGGAATGCGACAAGCAGGGCTCATGGCCTCCTGTGGAATTTCATCAATCCGGGATATGCCCGGACAGTTAAAGATGGATCATGAAAATGCTCAATTACTTTCACAGGGTCTTAATAAACTTTCCGGTTTTTCTGTAAACCTTGAAAAAGTCCATACCAATATCATCAATGTATCCATTAAGGGTAAAAATATTTCTTCGGAGGATTTCGTGAAAAAAATGAAAGCCAATGGAGTTCTGGCTAATCCCAGGGGGAAGAATTTCATCCGTCTGGTGACCCACAAAGATGTAACCCGGGAGGACATCCAGTATGCTCTCAGGATTATGGAATCAATAGAATAACTACTTAAAACCTAGGAAGGCGGTAATATAGTGAGGGGCATTAAAAGTAACCTCAAAACCGATAGGGGAAAAGAATGGAAAGTAACAGAAGCGGGTTTAACGGATCTACACATACACACCAACGCCTCCGACGGCACTTGGGATATTCCAACCCTAATAGAAAAACTGAGAAGGAATAGGATTACACATTTTTCAATTACGGATCACGATACATTTATCAATAGTGAAAAAATGTTAAAAGAAGATTTACAGGGACTGAATTTTGTTATCGGTGTGGAAGTCTCATCAATGGTTGAGCAAAAAGAATTTCATATTTTGGCCTATGATTTTGATTATACCAATAAAGAATTGAATGAACTTTTATTATTTAACCAAAGCGCCAGGAAGGAATATGATCGCAGAATTATAGAATACCTAAAAAGCGAAAACATAATAAAAGATACTACAGGTTATGATGATTATCGTTACCATCCTTCCCGAGGTGGCTGGGAATCTTTAAATTATTTAATTGATAAAGGAATAATAACTCACAAAAATGAGTTTTTTTCTCTTTTGGAAAATATGGGTGGGAGCCCGGAGTTTAAAAACCCTCAAGCAGTAGTCGAAGTGATCCTAAGGGCAGGGGGAACTCCTGTATTAGCTCACCCAACAAATTATTGCCCCATAGAAAAGCTCAACAAGAATGTGTTGGATCGATGGATTGAATGGGGGATTCAAGGAATCGAGTGTTATTCTCCCTACCTTAGGCAACAATCCGATGCGGGTGTATTGGTCGATTATTGTAAAGACCAAAACTTACTTATTACTTCAGGATCAGACTGCCATGGAGAATTTTTAGATAGACCATTAGGGTATCCGAAGATCACTTTGGATAATTTAGTTGTTCCTTTCCTGAAACCTAAGGTTTGGTAGCCCCTTCTGATACCGGCAAGTGAATATATGAAAAATCGAATGAAAGAAATCAAATTAAAGGAATGATATTATGGATTTATTTGATATGGCCCAGGAAAAAAATCTAAAGTCTTTGGCACCCTTAGCGGATCGGATCCGTCCCAAGAACTTAGGGGAAGTTGTGGGGCAGGACCATTTATTGAAACCGGGGAAATTCCTGTATCGATGTATTGCGGCAAAAAGGGTTCCCTCAATGATTTTTTATGGACCTTCCGGTACAGGAAAAACCACCTTGGCTAAAGTAATTGCTAATGAAGTGAAAATGAATTTCTATCAACTGAATGCGGTAAC
>CAZTIJ010000256.1:0-3186 GCA_964613365.1 uncultured Clostridiaceae bacterium
GGCGGTACCCAGGCATGCTCTTGTCACAGAGGAAGAGGAAAACTATGTCTACATTGTGGATCAGGAAAACCGGTTGCAACGAAAAACCGTAACTCCGGGGATATCGGAAAATGGAAAGGTGGAGGTCGACGGACTGACGGAGGGAGCCTCGGTGGTGATTGCCGGCCCCTCGGATCTTAAAGAAGGGATGGAAGTCGAAGTGGTTAAGGAGGGTACCCGGTAATGAATTTATCTTCCTTAGGAATTAAACGACCGGTAGGGGTTTTGATGATTGTCTGTATGGTGATTTTACTGGGAATGATTTCTTTTACTTTGCTTCCGGTGGATCTGTATCCCGACATGGAACTGCCGGTGCTACTGATGATGATGGATTATGAAGGGGCGGGGCCCCAAGAGGTGGAAAATATGCTGACCCGGCCTATGGAAGAAGGGCTTTCCACCATCGACGGACTCAATGAGATCAAATCCTACTCCATGCAGGGTCAGGGGATCATTCTTCTGAATTTTAACTGGGGGACGGACATGCAGTTCGCTTCCCTGGAAGCCAGGGAGCGGGCGGACATTGTACGGGGAATGCTGCCGGGAGACATCTCCTCTCCCATGGTGATGCAACTGGACCCGGACATGCTGCCCATCGTACAAATCGCCATGAGCGGCGAAGGGGATCGCCAAGGGCTTACAGAGTTGGCGGATGGAGTGGTAAAGGGGCAGTTGGAAAGGATTGAAGGGGTCGCCGTGGTGGATGTGGATGGGGGGGAGGAACGGGATATCCGCCTGTACTTGGACCCTTATAAACTAGAGGAGCATAACTTGTCTTTGGAATCGGTAATTCAGGCAACCCAGGCCTCCAACATCGATGTATCCGGAGGGGTGCTCACCGACGGGGACCGGGAGTATGCCCTGGAAGTTACGGGGCAATTCGACGAACTTCAGGAAATCGAGTCGGTTTTTGTGGGCAGTGATGACTCGGGCACCCCGATCACTTTGGGGGACATTGCTTATGTGGTGGACGGCAATAAAGTACAGCATCCCGTAACCACCCTTAACGGAGAGGACACCATTTCCTTAGGAATCCAAAAGCAAAGCGATGCCAATACCGTGGAGGTGGCAAACCGGATCCATCAGGAGTTGGAGGTTTTAGAGGAACAACTATCCGAGGATGTGGAATTTCAGGTGGTGATCGACCAAAGCGAGTTCATTGAAGACTCCATCAACGGGTTGATTGAGGTGGCCATTGTGGGCGCCCTTCTGGCCATGCTGGTATTATGGGTATTCCTGGGGAATTTCCGTGCCACCATCATTGTAGGGATCGCCATTCCCATATCCGTGGTAGGAACCTTTGCCCTGATTTATCTTCGGGGGGACTCATTGAACTTCATTACCCTGGGAGGATTAGCCCTGGGGGTGGGGATGATGGTGGATAACGCCGTGGTGATCCTGGAAAACATCTTTTCCAAAAGAGAGCAGGGCATGGCCTCTTCCCTAGCGGCGGAGCGGGGAAGCAAGGAGGTGGCGGGAGCCATAACCGCATCAACGATTACCAGTGTGGTGGCCTTTTTGCCGGTGATCTTTGTGGAAGGGGTGGCGGGAATAATCTTTACCCCCCTGGCATGGACCGTAACCTTTGCTCTGTTTGCCTCGTTGATTGTGGCCATTGCAGTAATGCCCGTATTAACCGTAAAGGTCATCCCCGAGGGGACGGATCTAAAGAAGAAAAATACATTCTCAACCAAGGCGGATAAGGTCATGGAGCGGTTGAAAAAAGCCTACAGGAAAACCCTACAACGGGCTTTAGGTAAGCGAAAAACCGTGATTGCCGTATTTCTGCTGCTGATGGTTTTCAGTGTGTTTTTATACTCCTTTGTGGGATTCGAGTTTCTCCCCGCCATGGACGCCGGTGTGATCTCGGTTTCCTTTGAATTTCCTCCGGGGCTAAGCTTTGAAGAAAAGGAGGAGGAAGTAAAACGGGTGGAGGGCTACTTGGAAGGCTTTGAGGACATCGAGTACATCCTGACCCAAGTGGGTTCCGGCAGCAGTTCCGAACTCCTGGGAAGCAGCGGTGGTAGAATCGACATCAGTTTAGTGGATCTGAATCAACGGCAGGCATCAGCCTTTGAGATCAGTGAAAAGATTCGACAAGAGATCCCCCAACGTGCGGGAGTGGATCGGGAAGTATCGGTAATGGATATCTCCGGCGGCATCGGCGACGATGTGGAGATCATTGTAAGAGGGGAAGAAACCGGGGTGCTGGAAGAAATTACGGATTCCATTCGAGGGGAAATTCAAGAGGTGGAGGGCATTCGGGAACTGAACACCTCCTTTGATGAAGAAATTCCCCAGCTATCGGTGGATATTGATCAGAAAAGAGCCCAAAGTCACGGGCTGACTACCTACCAAATCGGACAGTATATTAATCTTGCCATGACCGAGGAAACCATGACCATATTCCGGGAGGAGGGCCAGGAATATATGGTGGACCTTATCATGAACTACCATCATGACATCGATATTCCCGGGATGGAAAACCTGTATATTCCCAGTCCCTTAGGCTACTCCGTGCCCTTAAGAGAGCTGGCGGATTTTGAAGTAAATACCGCTCCCCGGAGTATTCAGCGGGAAAATGAAATGCGGGTGGGGTATGTAACCGCCCAACTGGCAGACCGGGATTTATCCGATGCCATGGAGGATATTCAATATGCGGTGGAGGAAATGGAGATTCCCGAAGGGTATTATATTGAATACGGAGGGGCCTATGAAGCCATGGTGGATTCCTTTTCCGGCTTGAGGATGGCCTTGATTCTGGGCATTGTCCTGGTATTTATGACCATGGCGATCCAGTTTGAATCCCTGGTATATCCCCTGATTATTATGTTTACCCTGCCCCAGACCTTCATCGGGATTATTGCCGCCCTGCTGGTTACCAACCGGAGCCTGAGTATTATTGCCTTTGTGGGCGTGATTATGCTGGCGGGGATTGTGGTAAACAACGGGATTGTTATGGTGGATTACACCAATCAGCTGTACCGCCGGGGGAGTATGGATCGGACAGAAGCGTTGTTAACGGCGGGCGTTACAAGATTACGACCGATTTTAATGACCAGTCTGACCACGATTTTAGGCATGCTTCCCATGGCCATGGCCATGGGGGAAGGCAGTGAGGTGCGGGCACCTCTGGCCACGGTGGTG
>CAZTIJ010000257.1:0-3142 GCA_964613365.1 uncultured Clostridiaceae bacterium
TTTTTATTTCTCGGAAACCACATTAAAAAAGACATTCCAAGAATTCTAGAGGATATTAAGAAAAAACATCCCCGGGTAACCTTCACCTTGACAGGCCCCATTGGTGAGGATCCCAGAATTGTAGACATCCTAATCGAAAAGGGTAACCAAGCACGATAGATCGAGGAGGTATACCGATGAAGATTATATCCTTTAGTATCAATCATAAAAAAGCAAAGATCGACTTTCGGGAAAAGGTTTCCTTTACCAAGTCCGGTTTGATAAAAGCCCTGGAAATTCTCCGTGAGGGAGAGGATTTTCAGGAAGGGGTGATCATATCCACCTGCAACCGTACGGAGCTGATTGCGGTGGTGGACTCCCTTACCAACGGGGAAAGTCGTTGCCGAAAGTTCTTTTCCGATTTTTTTCGACTGGATCATGGAGAGATTCTGGGACAGTACGACTTTAAAGCCGATACCGATGCGGTCTACTACCTTTATGAAGTGGCGGCGGGTCTGGACTCCATCGTACTTGGAGAGGACCAAATTTTAGGACAGGTGAAAGAGGCCTATCAGAAGGCCCGGGAAACCGGGGCCAGCAAAAAAGTGCTGAACAAGCTGTTTCTTGGAGCCATTACCACTGCAAAGGCGATTCGAAGCACCACCCGGATTTCAGAAAACCCCCTGTCCATTAGCAGCATCGGCATTCAAAAGGGGAAGGAAGTTTTGGGAAGTCTTCGGGATAAAACCGTTTTGGTGGTGGGCTATGGGAAAATGAGTCGTCTCGCCATGAATCATTTGTTGGAAGAAGGGGTTCGAAGGATTTTTCTTTGCAATCGCCGGGAGGAAAAAATTAAAGAGGTTCAGGATCCGAAAATCCAAAAAATCTCCTACGAAGATAAGTACCGGATTTTAAAGGAAGAGGAAATCCACTTGGTAATTAGCGCCACGGGGGCCCCCCATGTGATCTTCGAAGAAAAAAACTTTAAGGGCTTATATCAAAGCCCCGCTAAAAAAAATCATCCCTTAGTCATGATTGATATTGCCCTGCCCCGGGATATCGAGCCGGCCATTGGAAAGTTAGAGGGCATTTACTTATACACCGTGGACGACTTAAAGGAAATCGCCGCAAAAAATTTACAAGGGCGAGAGGCTTTAGTTCACGAGATTAAACACTTTATTGAAAAAGGTGTGCAGGAATATGAAGGATGGCAGCGATGTATTCCCGTCCATCCAAAGATTGCGAAAATTAAGGGGCAAAGCAGTGACCTGGTGGACCGGGAACTGGAGGATCTTTTTCGAAAGCTTACCCATTTAGAGGAGAAAGATCAAAAACTGATCGGAAAAAAAGTAAAAAGCATTGTGGGAAAAATCCTAAAAACCCCCATACTGGAGATGAAAAAAGCCGGGGAAAAGGGAGAATCGGAAGAAGCGGTGAGGTTTGCCCACCGCTACTTAAGAATTGAAGAGTAGAAAGACCAAGGAGCGTGACAGCGGGACGGAGTAACTGTCACGGAGCAGGAGAGAAAAGTCAGGAGGTAGCTAATGGCGTATCCCATCGTACTAAGGAACAAGAAACAAAGGGTTCTGGTAATCGGAGGAGGGGCCGTGGCCCTTGGAAAAGTCCGAAGGCTTTGGCAGGAAGGCTTTGAAATCAAAGTAATCGGGAAAGGGATCAGTGAAGAGGCCCGGGAATATTTCCAAGAAAAAAGCATTTCCTTCGAAGAACGAGGCCTTAGGGACCAGGATTTTTCAAAAACAGATCTGGTGTTTAATACCGCGGGAAATGAAGGGGTTCGAAGGATGATTCAACAGGGGAAAAAGCAGCATAAATTCTGGCTAAACGACGGCTGTTTCCCCGAAGATTCGGACTTTCATCTGCCTGCCCTGTTCAATCGAGGAGAATTGATGGTAAGCGTCTATACCCATGGCAAGAGCCCTGGCCTTGGGAAACGGATAATACAGCACTTTGAAGCCTGTTTCCACAAAGACTGGGAGGCGGTTCTTCAAGTCCTTGGGGAGGAACGGGGGAAACTTTTGGAGGAGGAACCCGATGAACAGCTACGAAGAGAAAGGCTTCGAAAAATGGTGGAGGGGATTCCCGAAGAGATGTTTGAGACGGGAGCCCTTTCTACAGATAAGAAAAAAAGGGTGCTTCAAAATATAAGAAATGTCCGTGGAGAAAATTCTTAAAAGGCGGATGCTGTAAGGATTACAGAATCGGAAAGGAGGTTGAAGTAATGAAGCGCGTGATCAACATCGGATCTAGAGACAGCAGACTAGCATTGATACAGAGTGAAATCATCATTGAAGCCCTAAAAGCCAACTATCCCGATTACCAGTTTGAAATTATAAAAATCAAAACCAAAGGGGATAAGATTTTAAATAAAACCCTGAGTAAGGTTGGGGGAAAAGGACTATTTGTAAAGGAGATTCAGCAGGCCCTACTGTCGGAAAAAATTGATTTGGCGGTGCATAGTATGAAGGATTTGCCGGGAGAGACCCCGGAGGACCTGGTGATCGGCGCTATTCCCAAACGGGAGGACCCTCGGGACGTATTGATTCTTCGAAGGGAAAAAAGCCTTAGGGACCTTCCGAAGGGAGCCTTGATCGGAAGCAGCAGCCTTCGAAGGCAGTCTCAAATTCTAAAAAAACGACGGGATCTTAGGATTAAGGGAATCAGAGGCAATGTCCAGACCCGACTTCGAAAGATGGAAGAGGAAGGAATGGACGGGATCATTCTAGCGGCGGCGGGGTTGAATCGATTAGGTTTAACCTTTGAAAAGGCCGAGAGGATGAACTTAGAAGATTTTATCCCCGCCGTAGGACAGGGGGCTTTAGGCTGTGAAATTCGAAAAGAGGACCAAGAACTGATGGATATGCTAAAGACCATTGAAGACCTGCCAACCACCCTGGCGGTACAGGGAGAGCGAAGTTTTTTAAAAGCACTAGAGGGCGGCTGCCATGCACCGATTGCCTGTTACGGCAAGGTTCAACAGGGAAAGCTTCATCTTCGGGGAATGGTGGGGGAAGCTTCGGGGGACGTGCATTTGGTAGAAACCATTAGCGGACCGGAAAAAGAGGGAATAGCACTGGGGCAGAAACTTGCCAAAGCTTTGGAGGCAAGGGGTGCAAGGGAGCTTTTGAAACGGGAGGAGGAAAAG
>CAZTIJ010000258.1:0-3137 GCA_964613365.1 uncultured Clostridiaceae bacterium
GTAACCTTTTTCCTTGAAAATTTCCAAAATAATACTGGCACTTTCCTCCACTGCCCTAGTGGAAACATCGATCACTGGACAGTTTAATTTTCTCATGATTTTATCTGCATAGTCCAGTTCCTCGAGTATACGTTCCATGGAAGCGTAATTTGCACCATCTTTGAGTCCAAGGGCTTTAAGTCTTTCCTGCCTTATCTCGATCAGTTTTCGAGGGTTTGTGGTAAGGCCGATGATTTTCTCCGACGGTGCATTAAAAAGTTCCTTTGGAGGGGCTACCTCCGGTACTAAGGGGACATTGGCCGCTTTAATATTACGGTGAGCCAAGTACATGCTGAGAGGGGTTTTGGAAGTCCTGGAAATCCCAACCAAGACAATGTCCGCTTTATTTATCCCCCTCGGATCCTTTCCGTCATCGTACTTCACGGCAAATTCAATGGCTTCAATTTTTTTAAAGTATTTCTCGTCAAGACGGCGAATGGTGCCCGGCTCTTTTTTCGGTTTCAGTTTCAGTTCTTTGCTAATTAGGTTTAGTAGCGGGGTCATGATATCTAGGGTTCGCACACTGGCTTTTTCGGCTTCCTCTACTAAAAACTCCCGCAGTCCATTGATGACCATGGTAAATACAATAATAGCATTTTCACTTTTCGCTTCGTTGATTACTTCTTGTAATTGACTTTTCTCCGTGGTAAAGGGAAACCTTCGAAGTTCGTAATTTCGAGTGTCAAATTGTCCAATTACCGCTTTCGCTACCTGCTCCGCTGTTTCACCTACGGAATCCGATACGATATATAATACCAATGGTTTGTCCGTCAAATAAACCCCTCCTATTTTTTGCATAAGTTCACAAATAATTCTGTGATATTGCTTTTGGATACTTTGCCGATAACTTTCAGACGTTCCTTTCCCTTCTCCTCCATCACTTCCACTACAGGCAAGCTATCCACTTCATTTTCTACAATACGATTGGCAGCTTCAATGATCGTCTCATTTTTTGTCACCGTCGCTAGATTCGGCATACGGGTCATGATCATACCTACAGGCATTTTGTTCATATCCCCTCCACCCATTAAGGTTTTCAAAAAGTCCTTTCGCGACACCACACCACTTAAATAATTGTTGGCTACCACATATATGGTCCCTGTATCTTCTAAAAAGAGGGTTACGATAGCATCATAAATGGTGGAGTCCTCTGTCACAACCACAGGCATTTTCATAACATCTTCTACTAGGTATCTTTCTGCTTCCTGTGAAAATACATTAACATCGGATTTTCCCGAATAAAAATAGCCCACCTTCGGTCTGGCATCCAAAATACCCGACATGGTTAAAATAGAAAGATCCGGTCTTAAGGTTGCCCGAATGACCCCTAACTGCTCGGCAATTTTCTCGCTTGAAATGGGTTCATTATTTTTCACAATTTCAATGATCTTTTTCTGTCTATTAGTAAGTTCTATGACTATCACCCCTTATTATGTTATTCTATTTCCTATTGTGCTATATTATATAATAATTTTTGAGGATTTAAAAGCTTTTTTTATTTTTTCCTTATCAATACCATTTAAAACGGTTTTCCTTTAAAGACAAAAACTTCAAACAGAGCCTCTGTACCAAAACATGTAAAGGCTCTGTTTGAACAACATAACTGAGGATTCATGCTACGCTTTCATGATTTTCTCCAGATTTTCTAGAAGATAGATTTTCCCTTCTTCGTTGATTACCACCATATCATATTCACTTCCATTTTTTTCTCTTTTTACGGTCTCAAAACCCACTTCTATGGAACGTTCATTTGTCACGGTTCGTTTTTTTCCACCTTCTAAAACTTCCTCTGAAAGAACACCCAACTTTTTTAGCTGTCGATTAAGTTCCACTCCCGTAAGTTTTTTGCTCACATGTAAATCAATCTGCTCATTGATGATTCTGGAAAACTCATTCACTCCGATTTTACGTTCCGGCAAACGGACCTTTGATTTTTGTTCCGGGGTAATCATAAACTCCGTTAACTTTCGATGATTATAGACCCCTTTCTTAACATTCTCCAATACCTCTTTTGCAAAGTAAAAACTGCGGATAACCTCGGGGTCATGGAGAATATGATCTTTTTTCACCGCCTTTTTCGTACCGGGGTCCATTCCTTTGGCTAAATGCTCTAAAATACTTACCGCCTTTTCGATGCTCACTTTTTCCTGCTGAAGTTCCGTGACCTTGTTTGCTTTCTTTTCCATCGTAGCCATTTGATAACCTCCTTAAGATTTGGTTTTCTTTACCTTAAGAAAATTATATCCTACGTTTTACCCAAAAAGGTCGCTTCACAGGCGACATCGGTGCAAAATACCATATAAAATTCCACTGTGATTTTAACCTGGCTCATTACTGTATAATTAATGAGTTAAAAACAGTGGTTCCTGGCGCTAAACCTTATTCATCAAAAATGGATAATTGCTGATTGTTAATTTGCAGACTTTTAAATTTTCGATCCCTGAGAATATCTCCCTTTGCAACTTTCCCAATCAGCAGAGGCGAGTCGGGATCATGCATTTGATGCTTCCCTTCAATAACTTCATAACGATAATTAGCATAACAATACCTACATTGATGAAGACAGCTGTCATAACTTCCTACATCCACACTTTCCATACATGCACAACTGCTGCGTTGATTTTTGTCTCTGGGACGAAGTATTTTTTTTCCCAATAATCTTTCCACCCGTTCCGGGTCAACGCAACTCCCGGGGAGAAGGCCCTGAGGCATTAAGATTCTCTTTTCTGCACAGCTTCGAATTCTCAGCTTGTTACTCTCCGCAATTTGAACGAAAGCCTTTGTTAAAGTGTCCACCTCATGAAAGCTTGGTTCTCGTACTTCCAAATTTGCCATTTTTTTTCGAATTTTTCGGTAATCATCCAAAAAACTTACCATGACTGTGTCGGTATAATACCTGAGGATTTCAGCCAACATGGCAAAGGATCCAATATGATAATCTACGCCATGGTTCTTATTAAAAATGATTGGGTCGTATCTCCAGACTACCCGTTCCTTCCCAATGGTCTCCGCTAACTTTTTAAATGTCTTTAGACGTTCCTCCAGAACCGGTACATTTTTTTCAAATGTCTCATCATAGGGGTTCAAAGTATATTGAA
>CAZTIJ010000259.1:0-3134 GCA_964613365.1 uncultured Clostridiaceae bacterium
CCCCCACATTATTCAGGCCGTAACACTCCGCCGCATTGATGGTTGCCATTTGCACGGCGGTCACGGGATCCAGACCCAGTTTTATGGCTTGCCGTACATTGTTGTCGATATGCCCTTCGGTCAAAAGGTCCTCGGGATGACGGTCATCGGTGCAAAACAAACACCTTCGGGAGTTTTCCTTGGTTACCCCCCGGATCAGGGCCTCTAGGTTCCTTGCGGCGGAACCTTGGCGAATCAGCACATACATCCCCAGGCGCAGTCGGTTTTCCATCTCTTCCACCGTGGAGCATTCGTGCTCGGTCTTCACCCCCGCCATTCGGTAGGCATTCAGTTCATGGCCTTTGATTTCCGGGCCATGGCCGTCGATGATCTTTTCTCCCGCAACCAGGACTTTGTCCAGAATGTCCCCTCTTCCCCCGATGACTCCGGGATAGTCCATCAACTCTCCAAGACCCAGTACGTCCCTTCGGTCGATCAATGTGGCCAGATCCTCGGCCATCAGCTTTGCTCCCGCATTTTCAAACTCCGTGGAGGGCACACAGGAGGGGAGCACAAAATAAAAGTTCATCGGCAGGTCCCGACTGGAATCCATCATATACCGGATCCCCTCCAGTCCCCTTACATTTGCGATTTCATGAGGGTCCGCCACAATGCTGGTGGTTCCCCTGGGCAGCACCACTTTCATAAACTCCCGGGGAGAGACCATGGAGGACTCGATATGCACATGGCCGTCGATCAGTCCCGGACTCAGGTACTTTCCCTTTAAGTCAATTTCCTCCACCCCGGTGTAGTTTCCAATTCCTACGATTTCTCCGTCCACCACGGCCACATCCCCGGGGATGATCTCCGCCGTGAACACATTGAGCACCCGGGCATTTTTAAACACCGTGGCCGCCTTTTTCCGTCCCGCCGCGGTATCGATCTGTTTTTTCAGTTTTTTCTTGCCCTCGGGGCCTTGTCTTTTGGAATTCATTAGGACGCCTCCTTTATGGCTTTCAGTAGTTTCTCCGGTGTTACGGGGATCTCCGTCATGCGCACGCCCACGGCGTCATAGATGGCGTTGAGAATCGCTGGCGCCACGGGAATCATCACCGGCTCACCGATGCCCTTGGCCCCGAAAGGAGCCGAGGATTCCGGATCCTCCACGATGATTTTTTGTACCTCCACGGCGTCCAGGGCCGTGGGAATTAAATATTTGGTGAAATTATGGTGTTTGATTTCTCCTCCGACAATGTTCAGATCCTCCAGCAGGGCATAGCCCTGGGCCATGGCAAAACCCCCGTCCATTTGCCCTTCAATGAGCTTCGGATTCACCGCCCGGCCCACATCCTGAACCAGGACGGCGCTGAGGATCTCCAGGGTTCCGGTTTCCGTGTTCACCTCCACCTCCACGCCGCAGGCGCCGAAGGTATAGGGCCAGTAAGGGTTCCCTTCCCCCGTTTCTTCGTTCATCTCCGTGGTCACCGCCTGAAATACCTCTTCCACTTCCAGGACCTTTCCGGGGCACCGGGCGGCGATTTCTGCAAAGGAGATGTTTATTTTTCCGTCTTTTTTTCCATAGATTCGGTGGTCCTTAAACACCAGCTCTTCTTTTTCAGGGAGATGCCATAGTTCCCGGGCTTTCTCCGCTAAGAGGGCCCTAAGGGATTCGCTGGCCATCTTCATCGCATTTCCCGTGTTGTAGGTTTGCCGGCTTGCGGCACAGGTCCCCGCATCCAGGGTGGTTTTCGTATCCTCATGATCAAAGATCACCTCTTCGGTGGCAATCCCCAGGATCTCCGCCGGTATTTGGGCCAGGGAGGTTTTGGCCCCCTGCCCCACTTCACAGGCGCCGCTGTAAATGGTGAAGCGCCCCTTTTCATCGATCTTTGCCTTTGCCCGGGAAACATCGGGAAATCCGTTGCCGTATCCCGTTCCGTAAAACATCAGTCCGATCCCTTTACCGGTTTTTTTCATGGGAAGCTCCCTCCTTTTGTATCTGTCGCTGCTTTAAATCCTCCAGGTAATTGATATTCTCATCGGGAAGGGGTTTTTTGTTCATCGCCGCCTCCAGGGCATCGAGACACCGGTCCAGGGGCACGCTTTCCTTTAACACCTGTTCCGTGGCGGTTTTGGAACCCAGGGTGAAAAGATTTTTTCTTCGGATGGTAAAGGGGTCCAGCCCCAGTTTTTCCCCGATTCGATCCATCTGCTGTTCATGGGCGATGGGAGGCTGGGTGGCCCCGAAACCTCGCATGGCCCCGGAAAAGGGATTGTTGGTATAGACCGCATAGGAGTCCACCCATACGTTGGGGATTTCGTAGGGTCCGGTGATATGCACCCCGGCCTTACGAAGCACGTTGATGGCCCAGGAGGCGTAGGCCCCCGTATCCCCTACGATCCGGGTCTTCAGAGCCAGAAGCTTTCCCTCTTTGTCCGCTGCGGTTTTGCAGTGCATGGTAATGGGGTGGCGCTTACAGTGGGCCAGAAAGGACTCCTTGCGATCATAGACCATTTTTACGGGACGGCGATACTTTTTCGCCGCCACCCCCAGATGAATTTGCAGGGTCAGATCTTCCCGACCTCCGAAGGCGCCTCCCACGGCGGGGTTGATGATCCGTACCTGATCCTCTTTTAGGCCCAGGGCTGCGGCAATGTCCATACGATCAAAGTGGGGATACTGGGTGGCGGCAATGACGGTAACGGTTCCGTCCTCCTCCACATAGGACACTCCGGCCTCCGGTTGTAAAAAGGCGTGGTCCACGGCTTTGGTATAATAGGTGTCCTCCACGATCACCGCCGCCTCTTCAAAGGCCTTTTCCACCTCTCCCCGGCGAATTTTAAAATGAAAGATGGTGTTGTCCTCCCCGTGGATTTTCGGAGCCTCCTTTTTCATGGCTTCCTCGGGATCGAATACCGCCGGCAGTTCTTCATAGGTTACCCGAATTTTTTCCAGGGCCTTTGCTGCCAGTCGTTCACTTTCGGCGATGACCACCGCCATCGGGTCCCCCATTCGTCGAACCCGACTTTCACAGATGGCTTCATGGTCTTTAAACAAAACACCGTGGGCGTTTGTCCCCGGGATGTCCTTCGCCGTCAACACCCCCACCACCCCTTCCATTGCTTCGGCTTCTCCGGTGTCTAGGGTAAAGTTG
>CAZTIJ010000260.1:0-3120 GCA_964613365.1 uncultured Clostridiaceae bacterium
GCCCTGAAGCTTCATGGAAATACTGGTGCCCTGTTCCAGTCGCTGCCTCGAGTAACCCTTGGTGTTGGCGTTGGCAATATTATGTCCCGTAATATCTAACGCCCGTTGGGAGGCAAACAGTCCCGACCGGGCGGCATTAAATCCTAAAAAAGTTGATCGCATGGTGATTCCTCACTTTCCTATATTTTTACGTCCAGAATGCTTTTGCTGCTTTTGTTTCGCTCCGAGGCTTTTTCGGTGTAATCGTTGTTTTGAGGGCCCTCCTGCTGAATGGAGGCGATCAGTTCTTTATTAAAATCAATAAACTCCAAACTCTTTTTGATCAGGGCTTCGTTTTCTTCGTTTGCTTCCTTTAATTCCTTGATAGTATCCAAGATTTCATCCCGTAGACCGTCGATTTCCTTTCCCTCTTCTTCGTCAATGAACAGCAGCAGTTCGGAAATGTTATCCACTTCCCGAATGCCAAGCTCTTTAGCGGCGTTGGTGAAAATGGACCGGCGTATTTTTTCAAAGGTACCCATATGTTTGATATAGGCCTGTTCTTTTTGGGTCAGTTCTTCAATTTCCTTTACTTTTCCCTTAATAATAAGATCCTGCTTTTCCTTGGCAAGGTGCAGGACCCCGTCATACATTTCCTTTTCTTTTTTCAAACTCTCTTTTAACTGTGCTAAGGACTTTGCCAATGTGGATCACCTCAAAGTGGGATTTAAATTTTTTGATCGATTTTTCCCTGTTCTATCATTTTATCCAGTACTTCCTTGCCCGATACTTTATAGGTTCCGGACCGGATCTCTTCTTTGTATTGACTTACCTTGTCTTCCCGAACTTCGGGCAGCTTTTGGAAGGCCTTCATGGCTACCTGAAAGTCCCGGGCCTTTTCCGACAGCTCTAATTGATCGTTTTTCTGACTGACTTTTTCGCTTTTATGGGTTTTATCGGTTTTTTGATTGTTGTATAATTTTAACGCTTTCATCACGTTGGGATTATTATTGATTTTCATGAAAAAACACCTCCACTTTCCCGAAATCACTTCTCTTACTATGACTATCGGTAGGGTGGCGGTGCTTCTTTAGTTTTATTTGTTAATTTTTAAGGAATTTGCGCTTATTTTTTACGGCGCTCCGTTGCAAACATTCGGTTGTTCTTCACCGTTTCCTCGGTCTTCTTTTTTTCCTTTTCCTTAGGAGTCAGTACCTTTTGAAAGCCTTTTTTAATGGCCCCGGCGCATTCGGCGCAGTATCGGCCGCTGGTAATGGACGTGCCGCAGCGCTCACAGTCCAAAAAAGTGTTGTCTGATTCCCGAATTTCGATTCGGTCGTCCCGGAGAAATTGTAAAATCAATCGTTCGCTGACACCGGTTTCTTCATGGACCTCGTTTACTGAAGCCCCCGGGTGATCGTAGAGATACTCCTTGACCTTTTTAAAGGCTTCTTCCGGGTCTACCCGACACCGGGTACAGTACTCATTGCCGTCGGCCCCAAAGGCTCTGCCGCATTTTTTACAGTTGGTTAAACTCATTGGAAGTCCTCCATTCCTATGTGATTTTTCCTGCCTGCCTATCTATGAAAGCCCCTTTTGTAATAAAAGGGATTTTGTAGCCCTTAAGTTTTTTATTATATACCGAAAAACACCGGTGCTAAACAGGGCGTTTCTTAGCCCAGTACCACCCGGGCAATGCTGATCATCGTAACATGAGCCGCGCCGTGTTTTTTTAGCAATGCGGCAATGGCCTTTGCCGTAGCGCCTGTAGTATATATATCGTCAATTAACAGTATTTTTTTAGTCTTTATTTGATGATTTTCAAGGGAGAAGGCATCCCGAACGTTGGGGGCCCGCTGAGATTTTGTCAGTCGGTTCATGGTTTGGGTGTTTTTTGTTCGGGATAGGGCTTTGCTATCATAGGGTATTTGCAGTTCTTCGGAGAGATATTTCGCCAACAGGTCCGCCTGGTTGTATCCCCGAAGACGCTGCCGTTTTTTATGTAGGGGAACGCTTAAAATGAGGTCAAAGTCCCGGTCTTTTTGAGCGAGGCTTTGGAGTTTGGTGGCCATCATCCAAGCGAAGGTTCGGGCAAGGTAGGTTTTGTCGCTGTATTTGAAATTATAGATGGCGGATTTGATCGGTTTTTCGTAGAGAAACAATGAGAGATTCCGGTCCAAGGGCGAGGATTCCAAACATTCGCCGCAGCGGTTTTCCGGTAACGCCAGGGGCCGCAGGATTTCCGCATCCCCGTAAAAGTCCTTTCCCAAAGAATCCGTGAGATTACCCCGGTTTCGATGTAAAGGGATGGAACATTTTTCACAGTAGGGCTCGTCGATCCAGGGGACTTCTTCGGTGCATATCGGGCACAGGAAACCCGCCCCCTCTTCGGTCTTTAGCAGGGGGCGTTTGCAAATATGACACCATAGCTTTAAGGGAAACAGTAAGTTCATAAAGGCTTCCCGGTACTGTTTGAGTACCGAGTCCTTTTCCGGCTTTCTGTTTGAGCGGTTTTTTCCAGGCATTTTTCCGACCTCCCGGATTTCGAAAACAATCGTTTTTACGAGCTTAGCCCCCCACAACCTCCCGGTACTTGGACAGTCTTCTTCCAAGGCCGGAGTGGCGGGTTATGATTTTATTGTTGTCGATCATCATTCGCAGGAATTTCTCTTCGCCGATCAGCACCACCAGTTCCTTGGCCCGGGTGACGGCGGTATAAAACAGGTTCCGGGTAAGGAGCATGGGCGGGCCCCAGGTGATGGGCATGACGATTACGGAAAACTCACTGCCCTGGGATTTATGCACCGTGGTGGCGTAGGCTAGGTCTAATTCGTCCAGCTTCGTAAAGTCGTAAAGCACTTCCTTGTTGTCATCAAAGTGGACCTCCAGCTCTTCATTTTCCCGGTCGATCTTTACGATGTAGCCCATGTCTCCGTTAAACACCCCTTCCCCTTTATACTCAAAGGCATTGGGGTCGTTATTGAGCCATTTCAGGGAGTAATTGTTTTTAATCTGCATCACCTTATCCCCCTCCCGAAAGATCTTGTCCTTTACCTTCTTTTCCTTTTTATCTCCCCGGGGAGGGTTCAGATTTTGCTGCAGGGCGGTGTTCAGATTCAACGTTCCCACCTCTCCTTTTTT
>CAZTIJ010000261.1:0-3073 GCA_964613365.1 uncultured Clostridiaceae bacterium
CCATAGCTGTAAAATTCCTTTGTTTTTTCGATGTCCCGTTCAACTTCCTGTAGTAGTAAAGTTTTTTCGATCTTGGACTTGGCACTTTTGAAGATAATCGTTAATTTGTTGGAATTTTCTTCGGGGATGCTTAGTTCAAAAGAATCGTTGTTAAGTTTCATCGCTCGTTCCATTTTATTTCCTCCTTTTAGGCTTTCCAGTTTATTTTCTACCATTTCATATCCGTTTCCCATGGCTATAATATTTTCCACTGTGATCCGCTCCTTTTTTTTATATTTGGTGGTTGGTTTTTATAAATCCTTTATCTTTAAATACATTATAGGATGAATCCCAAGTCTTGATAACGGTCGGAGGGCTATTTCTTAGTCCATCCTGGGGGTGGTTATTTCTCGGTCCAAGGGTGGAGGGAAAAGGAATATATTTATAAAAAATCAAGATATTTTAAAGGGATTTCCAGCTTGTTTATCGAATAAATAAAGGATGATGGAAATATTTGATAGATACAGAGAAAACGCTAATATTTATCGAAGAGTAATAAAAACAGCTGAAATAATCATCTGTGTTGTTAAAATAATTAAGGAGGAGTGTTAAATGGACGGCAAAAGATTTATCGAAGTGATGAAGATTGAAGATACCAAAACCCGATGCGACCGGGTACTGGAGGAGATATCGCCGGTGCTGAAAGATTTGATGACCTCCTTTATTGAAAAATATAAAGAGCACTATCCTGTATTGAATGGGGCGAAAATTCATACTCACGAGAACACCTTGAGAAGCGCTCGTCTGGCTGCGGGGAATGAGAAGTATCCTGAGCACCGAAGGGATTCTGAAATCGGAAAATCCACGTTTATCTGTTTAATTGGAGAAGACGGATTAGAATTTTACAGATTCAGGTTGAGCAGTAGGACACAGTCAATATGGATCGGAGCTGCATCAGGCTTTGATACTTTTCACAGTCTTTATCATGACGGAATCCTACACCGGCTTACTGAAGATATGGATGATTCCTTTTTTTATTATGACTATCATTATGGTAGGGGAACCAGACGGGCAAAGAATCAAATGATTCCCGATATCGAAGAATCTATTAAAAACAAAAAATCCCCCGGTGGATTTTTGGGAATTGATTATCCTTTAGATAAAGACTACACGAAGGAAGAGCTACTGGAATTGATGAATGAAGCATGGACAAAAACCGAGGCGGTACGGAAGGCCTTTGTGGAAGAGCATAGGAAAAGCCGGAAAGTAGAGCGGATCAAAGACATTTTCGGTAGTGTGGAAGGGGAATATCCCTTTGAGTATAAAGGTAAGCAGTTCAATTTAATAATTGATGAAGTAAAAAAACATAAATCCGGTCATTTTCATCAGGAGTATTCTTTATGGGAGCATCAGCAGATGTTTTTGAAAGGAAAAATTCATTTTTCCCTATGGAAACCGGGAAGAGCTCAGGAGCGGCTGATTGTGGATGTTGATAAACGAATGGCGATTTTCTTTCCGATCCGAAATTACATGCTCGGTGAAAATGTACCCTGGGAATTTCCAAAGGCTTTTGCAAAAGTCAATAAAGACAATGAGGAGATTAAGGTAAATGCTTTTAAGCGGTTAAGGGAAGAGGGATTTCGTATCACCGAAGACGAACGTTATTATATCGGAACCTATTCAGCCTCTGAAGGTGACTTTGATGAACCGACGGAAACGGTTCTTAATCGACTAATAAAAGCTGCCGTGATCTTCGCCGAAGTCAAAGGAGAAATCAAAATTGAAAATGAAGAGTCGCCCATTGATGAAACCGAACTTGATGAAGAGGAACAGGAACAGGGAGAAGTTGCTGACTGGGATTTTGACTTTCAGAAAATAGTAGAGATCTTTAAAGAAAGCGAACTCAGCTTTTCGAAGGATATCATTCGAGACTTGCATCTTAATCTAACCGCCTTGGACGAAAAACACTTTGTGGTGCTCAGCGGAATCTCCGGGACCGGGAAAACCCAGTTAGCCGGCCTTTATGCCAACAGCGTTTACGGGCTGGGAGATAGGGAAGAAAACCCATATCTAAAAGTGATCCCGGTACGACCGGACTGGATGGATGCAACGCCCTTATTTGGCTATTACAGTGTGTATGAAAAGCGCTACATTCAACCGGAGTTTTTGGAGTTTTTACTGAAGGCCTTGGAAAATCCGAGAAAACCCCATTTCTTACTGCTGGATGAGATGAACCTTGCCAGGGTGGAGTATTACCTAAGTGATTATCTAAGTGCCGTGGAATCGGGGAATAAAATTCGCCTACACGACGAAGAGGAATTAAATGTTCCGAAGGAAGTTCGTATTCCTCCGAATCTATATATGATCGGCACCATCAATGTGGATGAGACCACCCACAGTATTTCCGATAAAGTCTTGGACAGAGCCTTTGTTATGCATCTTTCGGAAGTGGACTTTGATACCTACTGGGAAAAGGAAGAGGGCGGTATTAAAAAGGAACTGGAGGAAGAATTTCAATCCCTTAGAACAATCCATCAAATCCTACAGCCCATGGACCTACATTTCGGGTACCGGGTAATCAATGAAATGCTAAGAAAACTTTACCGAAACAAGCGGCTTGGGGAAGAGGCCATGGATGAAAAGGATGCCATGGATAAGGTGGTGGCGGAAAAAATCCTGCCGAAGATTCGAGGTGATGAGAAAATTCTTCCGCTGTTAAGTGATTTTCTCGGTTGGTCGAAGGTAAACCTTGGTGAGACGGGGAAAACCGTGAAGCATTTAGAGCGGATGCATGAGGAGCTGGAGCGCTATGGAACAACACAGTTCTGGGGTTAAGTTGGAACTCTATAGTATTGAGCACCATGAGTGGATGCCTTTACAAGAGGGATACTTCGAAGAGGGAAAAACCTATTCTTTTCGAATCCTTACAAATAAAGCAGTGAGCCTTACCTTTGATCGCTTCCCACAGGCACTGGAAAAAACCGATGCGGGTTACGCGGGCTTTATTACCATGCCCTTTTTCAGCGGAAGAAGTGAAATCTTTCTTACAACAGGGAATCATCATGAAAGATTTCCGATCTTTATCTATCCCGAT
>CAZTIJ010000262.1:0-3062 GCA_964613365.1 uncultured Clostridiaceae bacterium
TAGCCAGCAGGTTCTCGTCGTTCAGGGCAATGTCCCCCAGGCTGATTCCGATCATCTGCTTCCAGTGCTTTCGCTGTATTTTATTGGTCACATCCATTCGCTTAATTTTCCCAATTAGTTGGGATTTCGGCATAACCTTCTCCTTTCTCTCTTTATTTTCCCTTTCCTAGGGCAGCACCAGATAGGTGGGATACCCGTCCTCCTCTAGGGACTCGATCATTCGCAGGGCATTTCCCTTTTCCCGAAAGGCCCCCACCTGCACCCGGTATAACTTCTCCCGGTATAACTTCTCCCGGGATTCTTTCCCTTCCTCCCGGTCCTCCCCGCCGGTGAAACCGTAGTGGTCCATGATCATCTCGCACTGGACTTGGGCCAGGCTTTCTAGGTTATGATCCCCGAGCAAGATCCGCTCTTCCCGAACATTGTCATGGAAAAGGCTTTCGATCAGTAAAATCGACGGGATGTTATACAAGGCTCCGTAGTACAGGATGCCGTAAAAGTCATCCCGCTGGGTGTTCAGCCGGGTTTTCGACCCCCGGTTATGGGTTTCGAAATGGTTGGCAATGACCCGGGACATTCTTCCTGCCAATCCCCGGTCCTTCGGCCGCTTCACCGAATAATACACCTCGGTGCCTCTGGCCGTGCCGTTAAAGGCATTGGTATGTTCGCTGATGAACAGGTCCGCTTGAAAGTCCCTTGCAATCTGGGCCCGCTGTTTTAGTGTCAGGCTTTCGTCCTTTTCCCGGGTGAGTTTCACTTCAAAATGTCCGGTTTTCTCCAGGGCCTCCTGTAAGTACTTAGAGATAGCCAGCACCCCGTCGGCTTCAATATAGGTGGTGGGGCCTCGGTTCCATCGGTCTTCTCCCCCATGGCCGGGGTCAATCACGATACGTATTTTTTTCATATATTCCTCCTTTTTGGGTTTCGTTTTTCAGTTGGCTTTACTGTTTTACGTTTTACTTGCTCTTTCCTTTTCTTGTCTTTCTACGGTTCTCTTCTTTCCTAAGGTTTATGGTTTTTCCAGATCCCCTCCTTTCACCGGTCTTTTTTCAGATCACCTCCTCCTCCTCTTCCATATCCAGGATTGGTCTTCGATAACGCTGGGCATAGTATCCGTAGATCACCTCCTCTTTCCTTCGCTGCTCCGCTTCCTTTCGTTTTCTTCGGTCCCGAAGGTACCGACGTAAAAATTCCTTTTTCGATAAGACCTCCATTACGAATCCCTCCTCAAATTTTGAACTTCTGTTCGATGTAGGTATATTATACCCGAAAAATAATAAATGTCTATACCCATTGGAAATAAACGGACGAAACAACATCAAGCAGCATCAAACAACATCAAACAACAGTAAATAACACCAAATAATACGAAATAACACCAAATAGCACAAAACAACATCAAATAACACCAAACAACACCGGGTAGGATCGAAAGCCCTGATCCGTCCTTGGATTATAACCCTTTTCACAATTATCCACATTTCATCCACAAAATAACTCGACTTATCCACAGTTTGTCCACGGTTGTCTTCGAATTTATCCCCAGATGGATAAAAACTTCCCTCCAAGGATTCAAAACTTCCTTTCTGATAGCACCTTATTTTCCTTCGGTTCTCACAAAAGGTTCCTTCCGCTAGGCTAGAAATTCACCCCTAACGATACTGATCTTAACGAGACGGATTTTAACGAGAGGGATTGAAAGATACCGAAGGAAAAATAAGAGCGCTATACAACCACAGCCCGACCATGGGAAAGCTTACCGGATAAAACCCTAACGGGGAAGTGTTATTTCCTGTTGTTTTGTGTTGATTGGTGTTGTTTTGTGTTGATTCGTGTTGATTCGTGTTGTTTTGTGTTGATTTGTATTGATTGGTGTTGATTCGTGTTGTTTCGTCCTTTTTGCATGTAAAGCTATGGGAAATTTTATATAAATCGATTATAATAGCTTCACAACGAAGAAAACAAAAATATATTAGGGGGAATGGTGAATGGAAAAGAAGAAAAAGGATCCGAATCTATTTTACAAAGTAAGGGATCAAATCGATTATCGTTTTTTCAAAACGCCGAAGGATATATACTATCACCGGTACTATGATCATATTTCCTTAGGAGCAAAGTCTTTATACATGCTGCTGGCCGACCGCTTAAGCCTCAGTCTGAAAAACCGAATGTTCGACCGGGAAGGTTATGTATACGTACTGTTTAAAATCACCCCGGCCATGGATGATTCCAGAAAAAAGGAGGAAAAGGCTCCGGAAGAGTTAAGCCTGACAGAGGTTTTACAGGTAAGCCCCAAAAGCATCCGAAAGTACAAAGAGGAGCTGGTAAACCACGACCTTTTATTTGAGAAGCGGGCAGGTCAGGGCAAAGCGAACCGCATCTATGTGTTAAAACCCCGGGCATTGGAGGTGAAAGAAGAAAAATTCACGGATCTTTCCAAGAAAAGAGAAAGGGAGGCCTTTATCAAAAGCTTTCCCGCACTGTACGGCAGTGATCCGGGAGAGGTGAATCCCTCACCCTTATATGAAATGTCTTCCGGTAGATGAAAAAGAAAAGACCCGATCCTTACTACTTTAGGATCGGGTCCTCCCTGTTACCTTTTCAATATTTCACTGTACTATGCTCCGCTACCGGGTGTCATCATCTCCCCATACATGTTTGGCGATATAGCTTTGCAGGGCACTTTCACTTACCCGGTACTGCTTGCCGATGCGTACGGAGGGTAGCTTTCCCGAACGAAGAAGTTCGTATACTTTGCTCCGTCCAAGGAACAGCCTGTTTTTCACATCCTCCGGGGAGAGCATTTCAGCAAAGTCGATCTCCTTGGCATGGTACGGTTTGGAAGTTCTGTTCTCTATGTAATTCACCCCCTTTTTCTTAGGATCTTTTACGGTCCGGATTCTTCCCATGATCATTCCCCCTGTGTAACCCCTTTTATGGGCTATACTTATAATTTTGAACGTATGTTCTGTCTATAGAATACATGTTCCCATGGAAATTGTCAATATATTTTCACAGTTTCAGGAAAAGTTTTTCCGGATTAAAGAAGCGCTCCCCGTCCA
>CAZTIJ010000263.1:0-3050 GCA_964613365.1 uncultured Clostridiaceae bacterium
ATCCCGTAACCCACAGCGGACTGCACTCCCAGGGCGGTGCCCCGAATCCCTTCCTCGGTCATTTCTGTCAGCCCCGCCTTATAAATCCCGGAGTCCGCCACCACCCATAGACCGATCCACAGACCCACAATAAAGACCAGTACCATGGACCGGCCGTATAAAAATCCGAAAAACAGCTGAGCGGTAAGGCTGGCAATGGAGGCCAGCATCAAGGTGTTAATCCTTCCCCAACGGTCGGCCACCACGCCGAAAATCCAGGCCCCAGGGGCTCCGAGGAGAATGATCATCGCCGCCATCTGTCCTCCCAGGGCCAGGGCCCGGCTTTCTTCATAACCTGCGGCCAGGGCACTGGCCACCATAAAGGGACCGATCCATCCCCAAAAAGCATATAGCTCCCACATGTGGCCCATGTAGCCCGTGGTGATCAGAACCGGTCCCCGGTACCCCCCTGCCGGCGCCGCCTTTCCCTCGGCCCCGGCGGTTCTTTCTTTGGACCCTTCCTTGGGCTTATGTGGTTTTCCGTCCTCCCCGTAAGTATCCGCCGCCCTCGCTTCTTTGCCCGGGGCATGGCCATTTTTCTCTTCGGGCTTCTCCTTCACATAAACAAACACCAGTGCCGCCGCCACAAATACCGGAAGAGATGTGGCAAGCATCCCCACTTCCCAACTGTAACGGGAGGCCAGGGGGGCGGCAATAAAATAGCCCCCTGCATAGGCCATGGTCAGTGCTGCGGTATAGGCCCCGATCACTTTTCCCCGCTCCTTTTTCGGAAACCAATTGGACAGCAGCGACATCCCCGGTACGTAAATGGCCCCGGCGGATAAGCCAGTGACAAGGCGCATGACCAGGATACTCATAAACCCCCGGGCAAGGACCACAAAAAGGGTGGAGGAGATGGCGGTAATCAAGGTTGCCCAGGCCACCACCTTCTTCGGACCCACTTTGTCCGAAAGCCATCCGGTAAATAACACCACAATCACATAACCCACTTGAAAAGCCGATAAAATCATTCCCGTATCCCTGGAAGACAGGCCAAATTCCTCTACGATGTCGCTGAGCACCGCGGAAAAATTATACCAGGGCAAGTACCCCAGTACCATGGCAATCATCATGATGATAAAAATCCTATTCTTCTTTTCCATTTTCCCCTCCCCTCCCACTTCTTTGTTTTGCAAGCTTCAAAAACCCTTTAGAACATTTCAAATGCCCCTGGTTTTTCCATAAAAAAGGAGGTATTACACTCTCCTTTCGATTGTATATACCTCTCATTAGTACGCCTTATTATTGCACTTCTGCTTCGATAAAATTTCAATCATAGCCGGGTATGTCTTAGGTTGCTCTTCAACGCCTTACTTTCGTCCCAATGCCCGGATCCAGTTTTTTTCTTTTTCCAGTTCAATGGTGACTTCTTGAAATCCCGCTTTTTTCAACCGGTTTTTAAGTTCCTCGGGGGAAGGGATGTGCATTTTTCCCTGTGCTTCGTACATCTTATTTTTTTCCCGGTGGTCTTCGTCGGGATAGGCTTCGTTAACGATTAGAAATTGGCCCCGGGGCTTTAACATTCGATGGACCTCTTCAAAAGCCTGATCCATATCCGGCCAAAAGTAAACGGTTTCCACCGCCGTGGCCACATCAAAGTTTTCATCCTCAAAGGGGGTATTGGACACTTCCCCCCGAATAATCACCACCCTGCCTTCTTCCACCTCGTGATGATTCAGCTCGTTTGCCCACTCGACACAGTCCTCGGAATAATCAAGGCCGAAGACTTTTCCTTCGGGGGTATGAATTGCCAGGCGCTGCACCGTCTTTCCCCCGCCGCATCCCAGGTCAATCACCTGGGAGTCATCCTCCAGGGTCAACATTTGAAGTCCCCATCCGGTGACCTCGTAATGATTCTTATTCATTCTTTCCACAATTTCTTTGCCTTCCTCCCCCCGGGGTTTACGGCATTGGTCCAAGGTTTTCTTTACATCGCTCATTTGTGTACCGTCCTTTCATTATAAATACCCTTTCCATTGTATCACCGGAAAATCCGGATATCCAGGGAAGAAAGGATAAATTTACTCCCAACCCTCACCATTCCCATGAATCATTTGTTTTATCTCCGAAAATAGTGGAATAAACGGGCCCCCAGCCCGGAAAAGAAAGACTCCCCTTCAAATACCGGTCCCATTCTTTCCGGTCCCTTTGAAGGGAAGTGATTTTTCAAGTATTGAAGCTACTGGAAGTTACGATTTTTATACATAGAAAGGGGAAACCGGGGGTAAGGGGTTTATTCCGCCATTTCCAAGGCAATTTTCATCATATTGGTAAATGCCTTTTGACGCTCCTCCGAGGTGGTGGCTTCTTTCGTAGCTAAATTATCGGAAACCGTCAACAGGCAGGCCGCCTTTTTCCCCAGCACCTTGGCATTATGGAACAGGGCAAAGGCTTCCATCTCCACTCCCACACAACCGTGTTTTTCATGGATTTCCTGATACTCCTGAAAGTTTTCCCGATAAAAGACATCGGAGGAGTGGATTCTTTCCTGATGAACGGGAATGTTCAAATCCTCTGCATGTTTGATCAACCGCTGATTCAGCACTTCCGTCCCTTCAATAACATCCTTGTCGTATCCTCCCTGTACCTTGGCATAACTGGATTCACTCCAGGCATCCTTTGCAAGGATTACATCGTAGAGTTTTACATTTTCGGTATAGCCTCCGCAGGAGCCGATTCGAATGATGTTTTCCACATTATAGAAATTGTACAGCTCGTAGGAATATATCCCGATGCTGGGCATGCCCATACCGCTGGCCATGACCGAGATTTGTCTGCCCTTATAGGTTCCGGTATAGCCTAGAACATTGCGCACTTGGTTGAACTGTATTACATTCTCTAAAAAGGTGTCGGCAATAAACTTGGCCCGAAGGGGATCTCCCGGCATCAGTACGGTTTTGGCGATTTCATTTTCCTTTTTCGCTTCAATATGGGGTGTTGGTATCATAAAAATCCTCCTTTAAATTAAGTACTTTGTCATTATACCCTATATAACCTATTTTTATAACCAT
>CAZTIJ010000264.1:0-3049 GCA_964613365.1 uncultured Clostridiaceae bacterium
CCTCCATCGGTTGCGGGAAAGTTGGCTGGCGATTTCTCCCGAGGATCAGGAGGCAATTGAAGAGCTCTGTAATGATATCGGAAAACTCAACAGTTTCTCCCTCCCCGTGGGAAAGCCCATGGATATGATGAACCCCATCGAAAAGGTGAAGTTTATGCTCTCCATGAAAGACGTGGGTCCTGTGATGCAAAAGTACGATAAAATCAGTATTCAAGCTCTTTCTCAGAAGTTCAGGCATCCTGCACTGAGGGAGGCCATCGCCTCTTTTATGCCGGAGGGAGAGTACAGTGCAACCTCGGTGATCTTTCCTCTGGGTACCTTTACGGGAGACCAGTCGTCGATTCCCAAAGGAGGCTCGAAAGCCCTGGCACTGCGGATGGCGGAGAAGTTCATCTCTTTGGGAGGAACCCTGGAAACCAACAGTGAGGTGGCGGATCTTGAGATTGAAGATAACCGGGTCAAGCAGGTGATCACCAGCAGCGGCACGGCCCATGAGGGAGACTATGTGATTGCCGCCTGTGACCCCAAGGTTCTCTATGAAGGTCTGCTAAAGGGAGAATATAATGATCCTACATTTGAAAAGCGATACAAGGATTCCGATACCTATCCCCTGGCCTCCAATATCTATGTGGGGATTGGATATGAGGGGACCATGGAGGCGATCCCCCGGACGCTGAAATTTCCTGTGGATTCCCTGGAGATCATGCAAAACCGAAAGCCCATCGGTCAGCTCCAGATGACCCATTACGGCTACGAGCCGGACTTTGCCCCCGAGGGACACACAGTCATCACCTTTGCCATCAATCAGTTTCTGCCGGAACTGGAAGAATGGGAATCTCTTGCCCGGAACCGTGAGGCATACCGGAAGGAGAAGGAGCGAATCGGCGCTGAGGTGATTCGGGGCATGGAAGCCCGTTTTCCGGAGATGAGGGGGAAACTGAAGGTTCTGGACGTGGCAACCCCCCATACCTACGCAAGGTACTGTAATGCCTATAAAGGTGCTTTCATGGGATTCTGGCCCACCCTGTCAGGGAAAGAGCTGAATCACAACGGTAAGATCCGAGGCCTTGATAATCTCGTTCTTAGCGGGCAGTGGCTCCAGCCTCCGGGCGGACTTCCCGTGGCACTGATCACTGGAAAAGACAGCATCATGCGTATTTGTAAAAGACTAAAAAAGCCCTTTGCGGAGGCGTAAGAGGATTCTTTTTCCCCAAGCTTTCGTCCAGAGGTGCTAAGCAGGCGCTTCTCTTAAGTATTACTGGCCTTGTGGGAAGTGGAGTGACAATTGGATTCAATAGGCTTGCAAAGTAAGGAAAAAACTCAAAAAGACCTAACGCTATAAGGAAAAATGGCAATATCCGTAGGAAATCATCCATCAGTCGTCAGGGGACTTCAGTAAAGTTCCCGGGCGACTTTTTCGTATAAATCATCTTTCTAAGCAAAAAAACCAACAAAATTTTTTCTACAAAAGCACTGAGGCTACTGGATTCCATGATCAAGCAGCTAGTTCAACTTTAGAATGAATTGATGAATGAATCAAAATTAACACGTGTATTGCTGTAAGATGTCACAACAAAACTATCCCCCGGTGATCCATAAGGGATGTTAATCAATTAATCACTTTGGGTAAATTAATAGATATATTCATTATTGCTTATACTTTCATTGATCACAAAAAACGGAAAATTCAATTTCTGAGGAGGGTCAATATGACCGATAATGATAAACATGCTGCCAAAAACGATAGGCCGGAAAAACATGAAAACAATGAGCATAAAAATCATAATAAGGGTCATCATGAACGGATGATTGAGGATTTCAAGAAAAGATTTTTTGTTTCCATAATTGTAACGATACCGATTCTTTTACTGTCTCCGATGATCCAGGAATGGTTCAATTTTGTAATTGAGTTTCCCGGAAGTCAGTATGTTCTTTTCCTGCTCTCCTCTTTTATATATTTTTACGGAGGTTGGCCCTTTTTGAAAGGCGTCTACAAGGAAATTTCGGATAAACAACCGGGCATGATGACCTTGATTGCCATGGCTATTACGGTAGCTTATTTATACAGCAGTGCAACGGTCTTTGGGCTCGAGGGGGATGACTTTTTCTGGGAACTGGCTACCCTAATCGATATCATGCTTTTAGGTCATTGGATTGAAATGCGTTCTGTTCTCAGTGCCTCGAAGGCTCTCGACAAACTGGCAGCCTTAATGCCTGATGTAGCCCATCGCTTCACTAATGGGGAAACGGAAGATGTGAAGGTGGATAAACTGCAGTCAGGAGATAAAATACTCGTGAAACCCGGAGAAAAAATCCCCGCCGACGGTAGGATTGCCAAAGGATCCACATCCATAAACGAATCCATGCTAACAGGGGAAGCAAAACCGGTTGAGAAAGATAAAGGGGATGAGGTTATTGGCGGTTCCATCAACGGAGAGGGTTCTATTGAAGTTACTGTGGGAGACATTGGAGAGGATTCTTATTTATCAAAAGTTATTACAATGGTGCAGGAAGCACAAAAATCAAAATCCAAAACCCAAAATCTAGTGGACCGGGCCGCCCTTTGGCTAACCATTATTGCGTTAACCGTTGGATTTACAACATTATTTGTCTGGGTTCTTTTAAGAGACGACCTAACCTTTGCGATTGCAAGGATGGCAACGGTTATGGTTATTACCTGCCCCCATGCTTTAGGGCTAGCCACACCTTTAGTCGTAGCCAACTCCACAGCTTTATCGGCAAAAAACGGCTTATTAATCCGTAACCGTACGGCATTTGAAAACTCACGAAAAATCGACACAATCGTATTCGATAAAACCGGCACGCTAACCCGAGGAGAATTTGGCGTCAATAATATACAGATTTTTTCGGATCATTATGATGAAAAAGAGGTTTTAAAGCTTTCTGCCTCTTTAGAACAAAATTCTGAGCATCCTATTGCAAAAGGAATAATCGCAAAAGCCGAGGAACAGGAAATTGATCTTGTAGAAGTCGATGATTTTCAAGCCTTAAAAGGAAGAGGCATTCAAGGGGAAATCAATGGAAAAAA
>CAZTIJ010000265.1:0-2998 GCA_964613365.1 uncultured Clostridiaceae bacterium
AGGGGTTTCCCGGTGTTCTCTCTAAAGCTTTTTCAAGGGTGAGGTCCTCTTTATGTATCACCGCTAGGATCCCTTGGGGTTTTTCGGTGGTTGCTATGGAAAAAAAGACTTTTTCCGTAACTGTTAGCACCTCAACCTTTTTCAATATAGAGTTGAAAGATGGCTCGTGAAAGATTCTATCATCACCGAAGCTTGATGTGATAATAATTTTTTCAATGTTCACCCCATGTTTCAGAGCTTCAACAACAATACGTCTTCCCTCCACAAGGTACTTACCAAGATTTTTTCGATACTTCTTTTTATGCAGCGAACGAATTTCTTTAATTTTCGGATTATCCAAGCTTTCGATTACACTCTTCAAAAAATCACCTTATTTGTTTGAATTTTCCCAATCATTTCAGCTTTCGGGAGTAAAGATCTCATCATTATCTTTATAAGTAAAGGATCCCCGTATCCTTTGGGGTAGATGAGTTCAGGATCGGGGGATGTTGTCGAGTCCATGATAATGATGATTTCCTAAGGGTTTTCAATTACCAAAGACTCCAGTGCTTGTTCAACGTAGTCAATGTGCTGACCTCCATGTTAACTTCCTGGTTATTTTTCGGTGTTATATGAAAGTATTATATACAGCTAAAGAGTCCCGGAAGGACTCTTTCTGTAAGAAGTTCTTTGAAAAGCTATAGAATTAAACGTTTAATTTTTCTTTGGCAGTGTTTACTAATTGTGCGAATCCTTCTTGATCATTGACTGCCATGTCCGCTAACATTTTACGATTGATGTTGATTTCTGCAAGCTTTAAACCGTTCATAAAACGGGAATAAGAAAGTCCGTTTAATCTTGCTGCAGCATTGATTCTTGTAATCCATAACTTTCGAAAGTCTCTTTTTCTTAACTTTCTTCCTACATAAGCATGTTTTAAGGATTTCATTACGAATTGATTGGCAGGTCTGAAAAGCTTACTTCTTCCTCCTCGGAATCCCTTAGCTAATCGCAGTATTTTTTTGTGCTTTTTTTTGGCATTAATTCCTTTTTTCACTCTAGGCATTTTAGATGTTCCTCCCTTTATTTGTACAGTTTATTTTGCGATGAATTGATCGATTCTCTTTTGGTCACCCTTAGAAAGAATGGCCATTTTTCTAAGATTTCGCTTACGCTTCGGAGATTTTTTTGCTAAGATGTGGTTCGCAAATGCTTTCGCTCTTTTTAACTTTCCACTCTTCGTTCTTTTCAATCGCTTAGAAGCTCCTCTATGGCTTTTCATTTTTGGCATGATTAATTTCCTCCTTAATTTATACTAGGCCTGCTCTTTCTTAGGAGCAAGTACCATAATCATCTGACGTCCTTCAAGTTTTGCAGGCTTTTCCACAACACAAATATCTTCAAGAATTTTACGGAATTTTTCCATAATCTCGTTGCCCTTTTGGGTGTTTTTCATCTCTCTTCCTCTAAAACGAAGGGTTACTTTTACTTTGTCTTCATTTTTCAAGAACTTATGCGCTTGGTTTGCTTTGATATTCAAGTCATGTTCCTCAATATTCGGACTAAGCCGCACTTCTTTTACGGTGATAACCTTTTGTTTTTTCTTGGCTTCTTTTTCTTTTTTCGCCTGCTCGTACTTGTATTTACCATAATCCATAATTTTGCATACCGGCGGTTTCGCCTTTGGCGCAATTTTTACCAGATCCAATCCTCGTTCATTAGCAATTGCTTGTGCTTCTTTACCGGACATTACTCCTAATTGCTCTCCGTCATCTGAAACCAGTCGAACCTCTTTGTCACGAATTTCTTCGTTTAATTGTGTTCCTTTGTTATCTTTAATTGTATAGCACCTCCTGATAAAATAAAAAAACGAATAGTTTCGATACTATTCGCTCCACAAAAATTGCACAACATCACCAATAACAGATTTGTGTCCAATCTTTATTTACCCTACGAACCATGGTTGTAAGGTGAGAAGCGAACCCTCTACTTTCTTTTAACTTTTAATATTATATCAGTGGTTCGGCCCTTTGTCAAGGGCCTTTTGGGAATCCAACCTAAGGGCCATTACTGGCCCTTAAGATTGATTTCTTCTAACAACTTTTCGCTGAAAGTATTAAAGTTGATAGTTCCTAATTCCCCATTATCTCTGGATCGTACGGATACCATATCGGACTCTACTTCTTTTTCGCCGATGATTAGCATATACGGTATTTTTTCCAATTGAGCTTCTCTGATTTTATACCCCATTTTTTCACTTCTAGAGTCCACAGTCACCCGTACCCCATTGCTGAACAACTCTTTTTGCAGTTTCTCCGCATAATCCTTTTGTTTGTCTGTAATGGGAATAATCTTGACTTGTTCCGGTGCTAACCAGGTGGGGAATTTTCCAGCAAACTCTTCAATAAGAATGGCAATAAACCGTTCAATACTGCCGAATACCACTCGATGAATCATAATAGGACGATGTTTATCCCCGTCTTGTCCAATATAGTTCAAGTCAAAACGTTGGGGCATTTGAAAGTCCAGTTGAATAGTTCCGCATTGCCAAGTTCGTTGCAAGCAGTCCTCAAGATGAAAGTCGATTTTCGGACCATAAAAAGCCCCATCTCCTTCATTCACCTTGTAATCAATATCTTTAGCCTCTAGAGCCTCTCGCAGAGAATTGATTGCAAGATTCCAATCATCATCGGATCCCATGGAATTTTCCGGTCTTGTGGACAGTTCCACGTGATACTTAAAACCGAACAAGCGGTACACATGATCAACCAGTTCGATGACCCCGATAAGTTCATCCTTGACTTGTTCAGGCAGAGCAAATATATGGGCATCGTCTTGAGTGAAATAACGCACACGCATTAAGCCATGAAGCGCCCCTGATAGCTCGTGGCGGTGAACTTCACCGAGCTCTCCCATGCGAATAGGAAGATCTCTGTAACTATGAATTTTACGATTATAGGTGAGAACGGCTCCGGGACAATTCATGGGTTTCACCGAAAAGTTTTGTTCGTCAATTTCT
>CAZTIJ010000266.1:0-2993 GCA_964613365.1 uncultured Clostridiaceae bacterium
AATGCTCCAAACACGGAATCCAGCGCCGCGAGTATCGCCACTGAAATATACAGCGAATAACCGGGGGGATAAGTAATCTGAACTAGAAAACCTAAAACAACTCCCATTAGCACCCCTAAAAATGCATAGATCATTTAATCACCTTCCTGTAACTCAATATAATTCACTGACGGCTCCCGTTCAAGGGCTTTGATTATAATCTCATCACTGATTTTAGACCCTACGGGAATTTCATAATACTCCCGCAATATATAAGCATAGGAAGTGGGAGCATTGATCGCAGCATTTAATGTATCCGGATCTCCTATGGCCTCTATAATGAAGGGTTGACCATAAGTAACATCATTGACTGTAATTGTTGCCCCTTGACACTTGATTTGTGTTTGACCGGTCACCCTTTGACCGTTTATTGCCAAAGCCTCGGCTCCGGCTCTTCTAAGATCATTTAAGATGTTTAATACATCCAAGTCATGAATCACTAGATTATTAGGATCCTCTCCTTCATCCAGTTCCCGCTCACTGTCTTCTAAGATGACCTTAACCCCCGGCCCCTGTAAAGGCGTGAGGTGACTATTCATTTTTTGTCGTCCTACTTCCGTGGCAAGGACTTCTTCTAATGTTCCTTCCCGAAGGGCCTGCTGATACTCCTGAATTTGCAACTTCTTTTGTTCTATGTGTTCCTCCAAAGCTTCAATGTCCTGTTTGGTCTGGGATATTTCCATATTATATGCTTCCACCGTTTCTAGTCGAATAAAATCGTAATCCATAACCGTATTTCTTATATTGGTAACCAGCATAAAGCTCACGAGAAAAATTATACTGCTGAAAATTATTTTATCTATAGGTTTTCGCATAGTGAAAGCTCCTTTAGTTCTATTATTCACCCTCTGAAAATGGGACAGCATGATCAAATTCCCTAATACTTTGGACCCTTTCTATAAAGAGGTTATCCTCTTTAGTAATTTCTACGTCAATACTGGAAAACTGTCGAATTTCCCATATAACACCATATCTTATGTTCAATGCCGCTTCTAAGGTATCCCCGTTTCCAATAGCTTTAATTTTGAAGGGTGGTTGAATCGGGCGTTCATTAACATGGATCGCATTTGAGCCGTAGTAAATTTCCGTCAAAGCGGTGTACCGTTCTCCATTGATTTCAATAGCTTCCGCCCCTGCGGCATTCAGGTTGTTAACTAGTGATAATAAAATATCATAGTTATACAATAAAAACTCTCCTTCTTCCTCTTGATTGTCAATGGTAATTACAATACCCGGCCCCTGACCTGAAACGTGTCCGGAGAGTAATTGATATCTTTGCAAGTCTCTTCTGAGATTTTGTATAATAAGATTTTCATCCGCATCGGTCTGCTCATACTCCTGTAAACGGTTCTCCAAGTCAGTTAATTCTTTTGTTAATTGGTCCCGTTCTTCCTGCAAATTACTGAGTTCCACTGCCATTGCCTGAGAACGTTGGGTGGATAGAAGTTCGCCACCTGTGGTATCACGAATGGTTTGAAACTGAACGGATAGTGTGAAAACCACAACCATGGAAAGTACTCCCAATATTATTTTACTCTTCGTATCCTTCATTTTTTTCTCCCCCTAAAACCTTACCCCAAAACCACTATTTAGTTATCTCCCTCTGTATCTTCCTCCGACACATCCGGTTCTTCAGTTAAATCCTTAGATTCTTCTCCATTAGACCGGCGATCCTGAAAAAAAGTTCCCGTTTCCACATAGATATAATCCTTATATTTTGATACGATTGTTACATTGCGTTGATTGCGTTCCAACAAATCCCTATACACCTGTTGGGAGGCGGCGATGACGTAGGGCAAATCTATATCCGTACCCAACACTAAATCGATATACTCAGTAGTTTCCACGATTAGTTGATCCTCAATCAAATATAATTCTACAATATCATCATAAATTTCAGAAACCGATAAGGCTTCGTAAACATCGAAAGCGAAGAAAGCCTGCTGGTTGTTGTCTGTAATGATCTGATCTCCAAGATGGGCTCCATGCACTTCAATTCCCTTTAAAACCGGCAACTCACCAGAAATGTAGGAATCCGATTCTCGCAGCAAATAGAGATTACTGTCAACAAATAAATAATTGCCATTATAAGGTATTATAGCATACTCCTCCCGTTCTTTCACCTTTATTTCAAGGGAATCGGGAAATTTTCTATGGATCAAAATCTCTTGAATATAGGGGTGTGCCAAAATATCTTTTTCTTTTCCGGTTAGATTATACAAAAGTATATTCCGATTCATAGTTATTTCAGTAGTCTCTATAAAATATTCCTCATTAACATACTGCGAACTCTCTATTATTAGATTTTGCAACATAAGAACGTCCATATACAAAAACCGAATCATAACAATCCCCAAAAAAATTATAAGCAACAGCGTTCCCTTTAGTATTCTACCTAATTTTTTCATATTTTCACCTAATTTATTTCTTGAGTTTTATATAAGTCTAAAAACAGTTGATATAGTTCGTCTTCGGTCCCCTCTTGAGCTAAAGCAGCGTTCCTACTTCCCATTTCCTTAAGCAGATTTTGGTTTTCCATTAAACCCATAACCTCATGATGCAGTTTTTCCCCGCTAAAATTCTTTTCCAAAATCACTATGGCTCCTCCCTTAGATTCTAAACTTCGAGCATTATGTTCTTGGTGGTTTTCAGCGGTATAGGCTTTGGGAATTAATATCGCGGGTTTTCCTGTCGCTAGTATTTCAGTAATCGTTATCGCCCCTGCACTTGAAATAATCAGGTCTGCTGACTTCATTTTCTCAGGCATATCTTCCAAATAGTCCACCACTTCAATATCCGGGTGTTGAGAAGCTTTATTCATCTGTTCATAATAATATTTCCCGCTAACGGCCAGAATCTTATACGGTAATTCAGGATGGTTCTCAGCAATCCATAAAATCCCTTGATTAATTTTATCCGCACCTCCGCTTCCCCCAAAAACAAGTACCCGGGTT
>CAZTIJ010000267.1:0-2981 GCA_964613365.1 uncultured Clostridiaceae bacterium
GGTGCCGGGGTGAATACAGATAAAGGATTTTTCCTTTCCCTGGGCATTGTTTTCAGCCAAAGTATTGTTTTCCTTTTCTTCATCGTATAAATATAGATTGGCCATATTCTCAATGGTGGTCAGTTTCTCTTCGGGTACCCCTTTTTTCAGAAGGTTATCATGCATTCCATCGGAAAGCACAATGATATGGGCAGCGTTTTTATAGATCCACTTTTCAAAGACCTGTAGCAGTTTGATTACCACCCTGTTGTTTATGTAGCCCAGGGCAATGGGCACATCCGGCCATACATCCCGTACTTCAAAGATCAGTTTCCTTTTTCTAAGCTTCCCTAATAGCACGGCGGGAAGACCAATGGTTAAGGGGGTCGAGGTGGCAAAAATCACTTTAGCCTCCTTGTCCTTCCATCCTTTAAAAAAAGCTTTGCGGTTGTAATCCAGAAAAGATAATATTCTTCGGAATTTGGACATTTTATTGTTGTAGGCGGTCCCCGTGGAGGAGACCTTTATCTTCTCATGGTCTAAGGGCTCCGAGGGAATCCCCGTAATCACATGGACCTTTATCCCCCGGTCCCCTAAATACTTGGCGAATTCATAGGATCTTGTCCCTCCCGAGCTTTGATTGGTCTTAAAATACTGATGCAGGTATAACATTTTCATCATTAGGGCCTCGCCTTTCTTAAATACTCCAGCACCCGGTCCACTTGCTCTTCGGTGAGGTTGGAACTGCAGGGAATATTAATCAGATGTTTTTCATAAAAGGGCGCCTGTTTTACATCATAGGCTTGATTATTTTGGTAGGGCTTTTGTTTGTGGATCAGGCTCCATAGGGGCCGGGTTTGAATGCTTTCATCATTTAAGTATTTCAGCAGCTGATCCCGATTGATGCCGTAAGCCTGCTCATCCACGATAATCGAGTAAAACCAGTGATTGGCCCGGGTATCCTCTCGAAAGGGCAGGAGACGGAGGCCGGGGATTTTTTCGATGCCTTTTTTATATCGCTGATAATTCTTTTGCTTTGTTTCAATAAAGCTCTCCAGTCGATCCATCTGGTCGGATCCGAAGGCGGCTTGGATATTGGTCATTCGGTAGTTATAGCCTACCTCATCGTGGATAAAGTACAGGGGATCGTTCTTTGCCTGAACCCCTAAATACTGAATTTTTTCCAAATGCTCCTTTTTCTTGGCAACCACCATGCCACCGCCGCCGGTGGTGATGATTTTATTCGCATTAAAGGAGAACACTCCGATATCACCGATGGTTCCACAGTGCCGGTTTTGATATTTCCCTTGGGTATAATAGGACCCCAGGGCCTCCGTGGCATCCTCGATGATTTTTAAGTTATATTTTTCACTAAGTTCCATCAACTTCTCCATATTTCCCGGGTTTCCGAATACATGGACCACAATTAAGGCCCGAATCATCCGATCCGTTTTTTTATTTCGAAGCACGCCGTCTGTAAAGCTGCATTCCTTCTCCAAAAATACTTCCAGTTTATCCATGTCCATGTTTAGGTTCGGATCACAGTCCATAAACACCGGCTCTGCCCCCAGGTATTTTACCGGATTTACCGCAGCCACAAAGGTTAGGGTGGGCACAATCACTTCCTCACCACTTTGCACCCCCAGTACTTTCAATGCCAGGTGCAATCCCGCGGTTCCGCTTTGCAGGGCCACAGCCTGAGGGGTTTTTAGATACTCGGCGATTTTTTCCTGAAATTCCTCAATAAATCGACCCCCGGTGGACACCCATCCGGTTTCAATGGTCTCCTTTACATTTTCCAGAATGTCCAGGGACAAATTCGGTACAGACAGGGGAATCATCTTATTGTTCATAGAGCTCCTCCTTTTTTGGTTGAAACAAATTGCCGTTTTATTGTCAGTTCCTTCGATGTTCAGTCTTCGGTTCTTTCCTATGACTTTTTCTTTATAAGCTTTGCAGGCACCCCGGCGTAGATGGAGTCTTCCTCCACGTCTTTTAACACCACGGCGCCGGCACCGATGGTGGCCCCTTTTCCAATACGGGAAAGTCCCGTAACCAAGGTGGCACCCATGCCCACGAAAACTTCCTCTTTGATATCGATGGAGGCCCCCACCCCGGAAAGGGTGGAAATTAAGCAGGCTTTTCCTACTTTGGTGTGATGGGCGATTACTACATTGGGACTGATGATACAGTAGTCGCCGATGGTAACTTTTGTCCATACATATACATTTGCTTGAATATAGATCCCTTTTCCAAGGGTTGCGCTCTTATTGATGGTGGCGGCGGGATGGATCATATTGGGAGTGTCTCCCCCGTTATGGTCAATTTCTTCCATGATCTTTCGGCGGATTTTATTGTTTCCAATGGCTACGATAAACCGCTTCCCGGGGAAAAAGTCTTGGCTCAACGCCGAAACCTTTCCAAGCACCGGGGCCCCCATAATGTATGCACCTTGTTTTTCATCGGCCTCGTCATAAAAACCTTTTACGGTATACCCCAGGGTTTCTGCCAACTCGTGCATGGCTTCTCCGTAGGTACCGGCGCCGATGATATAAATTTCCTTTTTATCCATCTTCTTTTCTCCTTCTATTTGCCTCTTTCTTCTTCATTGTTTTTCCCGGTCCAAATCCGTGCCTTGAAACTTCTCCATGGTAACCTTTTGGCTTTTGTTTACGTCTTGGCGTTTAAAAACCTTAAACACCGTAAGAAAAAGTATTTTTATATCCAAGGTGATCCGCAGATTGTCCACATACCACACGTCGTAATCAAACTTTTCCTCCCAGGAGATGGTGTTTCGTCCGTTGATCTGAGCCCAACCGGTGATTCCCGGCCGCACTTCATGGCGTCGGGCCTGATGCTTATTGTACCGAGGGAGATACTCCACCAACAGAGGTCTTGGCCCCACCAGGCTCATATCTCCCTTCAAAACGTTAATCAGTTCCGGAAGCTCGTCAAGACTGGTGCTTCGCATCATTCGTCCGAACTTGGTGTGACGCTGTTCG
>CAZTIJ010000268.1:0-2976 GCA_964613365.1 uncultured Clostridiaceae bacterium
GGATCCCACTATGCTCCCCGTATTTGTCAGGGTGGAACTGGTCGTGGCAAGGGCGATTCCGAAATCCGTCACCTTCGCTGCAATCCGTCCGTCCTCATCCCGCTGAATTAAAATATTATGGGGTTTAATATCCCGGTGAATAATACTGTTGCTATGGGCATGTTTTAAGGCCTTGGCCACCTGTTTCCCGATTTGCAGGGCCTCCTGTTCCGAAAGCTTTCCCTTTTCTTGAATATATTCCTTCAAGGTGATCCCTTCCACAAGCTCCATAACAATGTAATAAGTATCTTCATACTGACCAACATCATAGACGTTTACGATATTGGGATGGGAAAGACTGGCCGCTGCCTGGGACTCCCGTTTAAACTTGCTGACCAAATCCTTATCTTCAATAAACTCCGGCCGCAACACCTTGATTCCCACGAACCGGTTTAACAGCTGACATTTTCCTTTGTATACCAGGGCCATTCCTCCGCCCCCGATTTTTTCCAAAACTTCATAGCGATTACCTAAGATTTTGCCGATCATTGAAATGTAACCTCCCTTCTAAGACCCTTGAAGAATCAAAACGGTTATATTATCCTGTCCGCCCCGTTCGTTTGCCTTATTGATTAACCTTTCGCATGCCCCTTCAATGCTTTCACTGCTTCGGACCACATTTTCGATCTCTTCTTTTTCCAAAGCATTGGAAAGACCGTCGGTGCATAAAAGAAGATAATGGTCCGGCACAAAGGAAAAATCGATGGGGAACACGTCGGGATGCACGTGATTTTCCGTACCCAGGGCCCGGGTAATCACATTTCTTTTCGGATGTTCCTTCGCTTCTTCCTCGGTAATATCACCATTGCTCACCAGCTCCTGTACCAGGGAGTGATCCCTGGTAACCTGGTGCATTCCATCATTTCCAATGACGTAGGCTCTGGAATCGCCGATATGGGCAAAATATACTTTGTTCTCCCTTTGAAGGGGCACCGCCAGGGTCAGGGTCGTGCCCATTCCTTTGCAGTCCCGGGAATCTTCCCCCTTTTGAAAGATTTCCTGATTCGCCCGGGAAACACTTTCCTCCAGGATCTGTTTAAGGGTTTCTTCGGAGATCTCAGGTTTCAGATGACTTTTCAAATGCTCCGTAATATACATAACCGCTTCCCTACTGGCGATGGCCCCTCCTTTATGTCCCCCCATGCCGTCGGCAACCATATAAAAGGGCTGATTCTCCTGATGGATCCCAAAGGAATCCTCATTGGCCCTTCGTACTTTTCCAATATTGCTCATGGCCGTTCCTTTCATTCCATAACCTCCCTCACAATCAAGATGATTTAATTCTGGTTTCTCAGCTGCCCGCAGGCGGCATCAATATCCTGTCCCAGCTCCCGACGAACGGTAACGGGAATCCGATTTTCCTTTAGGACCGCTTCAAAGTCCTTTACGGTTTTATCATAGGGCTTTTCAAAGCTTCCCTGATCAATGGGATTGACCGGAATAATATTCACATGGCACAGCATCCCCTTTAATATCTTCGCTAATTTTTTGGCATGCTCCCGCTGGTCGTTAAAATCCTTTACCAAGGCATACTCGAAGGTGATTCTCCGGTTGGTCTTTTTGATATAATCCTTGCATGCGGTCAGTACCTGATCGATGGAATACTTCCTTGCAACGGGCATGATCGCCTCCCGCATTTCATCCTCGGGAGCATGGAGGGATATGGCCAGGTTAATGGGCAGGTCCAGATCTCTCAGTTTATAAATCTCCGGCACCAATCCGCAGGTGGACAGGGTAATGTTCCGATTACTGATGTTCAATCCCTTGGGATGGTGAATATTCCATAAGAACTTCTTGACTTCTCTGAAGTTGTCCAGAGGCTCTCCGATTCCCATCAACACCACATTGGAAATCCGTACTCCCTTGTTTTTTTGCACCTGCAGTACCTGATCCGTAATTTCCCCCGCCGTCAGGTTCCGCTGCAGTCCTCCCTTTGTGGAAGCGCAGAAACTACACCCCATGGCACAACCGGCTTGGGTGGAAATGCAAAGGGTGTAGCCGTGCTTATACCTCATCAGCACGGACTCGATTTTATGCTGGTCTTCCAGTTGAAACAGGAATTTAACCGTCTCATCCAGTTTTGAGTGGATCATTTTATCGATTTTTAAGTCCGTAACCCTCCCGTTGTTTTTCAAAAATTCCCGTAAATCCTTGGAGAGATTGGACATCTGTTCGATCTCCTTGTTCCCTTTTTGCACCCATTCAAAAATTTGGGTTCCCCTGAATTTTTGCTGTCCGCTTTCCTTCATCCATTTCTGTAACTCTTCCTCGGTTAAACTGAGTAAATCTATTTTTGCTTCGGACAATGAAAGTCCTCCCTTCCTTTTACCATAACTATTTTACTATAAAACCGGTTTCCGATCTATTTTTTTTGAAACTTCCGGATATAAAAGCCGTCCATCGGATGATCCTGGGGAAAAATGGTGATTTCCCCCGTTCCGGTGTGCATATTCTCCCGCCCTTTGAAAAAGTCCTGTGCCTCTTCCCTCAGATCCACGGGGTGAAAATCCCGGTGTTCCTTTAAAAAAGCCTCGGTGACTTCCTGATTTTCCAGGGGATGGATGGTACAGGTACTGTAGACCAGCACCCCTCCCGACTTTACATAGGCGGCGGCATTGCTTAAAATGGACAGCTGCAGTTTTTGCAAGGCTTTGATGCCCTGTTGTTGTAGACGGTACTTGATTTCGGGCTTTCGTCGAATCACTCCCAGGCCGCTGCAGGGGGCGTCCACCAGCACCCGATCCGCCCGGTCTAACGCATTCCGGTCAAGGTCTGCGCCGCTGAACTCCTGGGTTTCAATAATGTTGATCCCCAGTCGGCGGCTGTGGTCCTGGATTAATTCCAATTTATGAAAGAAAACATCCCGGGCGATAATCCGCCCCCGGTTTTCCATCAGTTGGCCCATATGGGTGGTCTTTCCTCCGGGGGCGCTGCATA
>CAZTIJ010000269.1:0-2969 GCA_964613365.1 uncultured Clostridiaceae bacterium
TCCTTGATTATTATGGAACTATGAAAGTGTAGACTCCCCTATGAAGTTGCCTACGAATAGGAAGTTGCCTACGAATAGGAAGTTGCCTACGAATAGGACAGCGACGAAGTCGTTGTCTTCCACCACAGACAAAACCCGGCCACGTCACCGAATGCAGTTCGCTCCTACATCTGATATTATCTGACGTTCAGGTTTTTAGGCCTCCCCCCCTCTCTTTTCTCGGTATCCAGCACATTTTAAATGAATCCCTACAGCACCGATTTGATGATTTTTGCCATGGCATTCCCGGCTAACCGATGACCTGTTCCGTTTATCTGATTCGTGGTCCCGCAGAAATACAGATCACTGTCCGGGTTATAAAAGGCGAAGGAGCCGGTCTGTCCCCAAAAGCCGATGATCTCCGTAATTGGTTTTTTGGGAGACAGGATCCTCGGCGTCCATAATTTTTCCAATCCGATACCAAAATAGAAGAGGCCCGGAGGCGGCAACAGCAAGTTCCACTGTTTCAAATCATTGATTCTCTCCTTTGGGAAGAACCGGCCGTTAAAAAAGGTTTTTACAAACAGCATCAGCTCCTCCGCGGTGGAAACAATTCCCCCTTCCACTCCCACGGAAGCCATATAACGGGGAAGCCACAGTTTATCCGATTTATAATAGAAAGGCACCGGTGTATGATCATCGAGTTCATGAAACAAATAGGTATGAGAGAGATCCATTTGAGAGAAGATATAGTGATGAAACACTTCCCCGATGGGTTTTCCTGTGACATTCTCGATAATTCTTCCCAGAAGCTGATAGTTGGAATCCGAATAGGCGGCTTTTCCCTTGGCCCCCGGCTTAAAATTAGGGGATAGGTTCTTGATCAGGTCAATGGTCCTCTCGAGAGGCCAGGGTTCATCATGACCAGCCATCAGTTCATCCGCAGCGGTTCTTCCATTTTCCTGCTTATGAAAAAAATAGTCCGGTAAGCCTGAGGTGTTGGAAATCAAATGGTAAACCGTCAACTCATCGGAGTAATCCACGCCCTTGAAGACATGAAGGCCTTGACAATAGTCATGGGGCAGATGTTTCCCAATCTTATCCGTAAGGGCTAAGCGATTTTCCTCAATCAGACACAGTACTACTGCGGTTACATAGAGCTTGGTAACGCTAGCAATAAAAAACCGACTGTCCCTTTCCATACTCCCCGCTGCCCCGGTCCAGGAAAAACTCTGATCACCACTTTCCACGGATAAAACAGCACTGTAAATCCTTTTGTTTTCAACCATCTTATTGAGCAGATCCTTTAGCAGTTTTTCATTAACCATTCTTTTCTCATCTCCTAGGTTTCTTGAACTTTGAAAAAATAGCCGGTCTCCTACTAAACCCGGCCTTTATCTTCATTATAGCGTGAACAAAAGCATCCCATAAGGTCCTTCCGACGGAGAGCCTCTCCTGTTTTAGCAAGAGAGGACCTCCCCCTTAAGACGGAGAAAATGAATCCCCTGAAATTCATCGGATTCGTAAATGGATTTTCTTTTGTAAAAGCGATCGGAGGATGTTCATCAACCTGTTTTTTTCCGGCTTTTTAGGGTAAGTACAAGGCTACATAATAGCATGGTGATAATCTTTATAGGATATTCGTACCAAGGGCTAGGAGAGCTTCTTCCGATGCGGATAGTAAACCTTAGGAGGGATGTGTTTCAATGAATATTAACGGGACCAATATCATACTTACCGGTGCCTCATCAGGGATCGGAAAGGAACTGCTGGAAAGGCTCCGGGAGTTTGACTGTACCATCGTGGCAACCTCTCGAAGCATTGAGGAGGCCACCGGGAAAACCGATGCTGGCAGGACCAAGGTCGAGAAGGGAGATGCAGCTCCTCCCGATGGAAAAAATGTTTACTATAAGAATTTCGACCTGAGTAAGAAAGGGGAGATCGACGAGCTCTTTGACTACGCTCTGGAAAAAATGGGCAGCATCGACCTTTTCATCGCCAATGCGGGATTTATGTATTATGAAAAGATCTATCCTGCGGACTATGACCATATCCAGGAAATTTTTCGCCTGAATACCACCGGGGTGATGTATTCCGCAGTAAAAATGAAGGAGGTCTGTAAAGAAAGACCCTACAATTTTGTGGCCGTAAGCAGTGCCCTGGGCTTTATATCCTATCCCGGCTACGCCCTGTACTGCAGTACCAAGGCCGCCCTTCGGGGCTTCGGCCAGGGCTATAGGTATGAGCTGTCCCCAGACCAGCACTACCAAAGCGTCTACCCCATCGCGGTAAAAACCGGCTTCTTTGATAAGGCTCACTGCGATGACCCACCGAAGCCTCAGCAGTCTACGGAGCATGTGGCAAAAACCATCATTCGGGGTATCGAAAAGAACAAATCGGAGATCCACACCTCCAAAAGCTTCTGGTTTTTCAAAACCTTCATGCCCTACATGCTGAACCTGGTAATATGGCTGGAGAAGAAGAAGTTTGATAAAAAGTTTTCGTAATGACACAAAGGGGACGGAGGTGTTTGAGTCATTGGATGACTCAAACACCTCCGTCCCCTTTGTGTCCTATGTGTCCTAGGAAATTTCCCCAATGATTTTGTCAATGATTCCGTAAACCTCTCGAGAAGCCCTTTCCGCTTCACTGTATTTCTCCTTCGCCAGGTGATAGTCCTGGGCTTTGATTAGGCGAAGGATCTCCCCTCCCACATGATGCAGTCTTTCATGATGCTGATCGATTTTTTGCCACAAAGAGGCCACCCGAGGGTCCTCTACCTGTATGGAGTGATAGAAATGGCCGAATCCGCATCGGCTGCTGTCGATTTGCAGGGGCATGATCTGATCATTCTCCACCGCTTGTCGAAGGGTGTCCATCCAGGTTTCATGCTGACTCTTGGCGTTCTCTAATAGGCGCACCAGTTCCTCCTCCGTGATTTTGCTCTGATAGCCCATAAAGGTTTCGTAGTACTTTGTGTTGTTCTCGAT